>NZ_JAQMSY010000244.1:0-10651 GCF_028329095.1 Microcystis sp. CS-574 | reverse complement strand
CAGGTGGTCAATTACCTAATTTTCAGGGAAAAAATCCCTAAATTTTCCCCCCAATCACTCCAATGGTAGGCACTTTTTCAGGGAAAAAAAGTCTAAAAGCCTTATCCAACAAGGTTTTTAGATTTATTCAGCAAACCCTAAATAGAGTAGTTGCCTGTGCGGGCAAGCTAACTACCGTTCCGAGGGTGACAGCAGTTGCCATGCCGATTGTTGTCCCGAGAAAATCTGAGACAGGCTTTAAGGAACAGGAGCGGCTTAAGAATGAGCTTTTTTGAGTAGCCATCGGTTTATTCGGGTAAATTATGGGAAAAAGCTTATCACCCCCCCCGATTTTGTCAATTATCGCTGTTTTCATCGATTTTATAGGGTTTTATCTAGCTTTTTCGTCAATTCTTCTGGGTTGAGGGGGAGTGAGGTGCGATCGCCTTTATAGGGTTTTATCTCTGTTTTTCGTCAAATCTTCTGGGTTGAGGGGGAGTGAGGAGCGATCGCCCTAAGTCCAGAAAACGGGTTTCTCAAAGAAACCCGTTTTCTCAGTGCGATCGCTTGTGGAAGATAGGGTTTGGGATATTTGTAATGTTTGATACAAATCTCTCGATCATCTGTTCTTAAGATTAAGGCTGGTGTTGCTCATTGATCGGAAAAGAGGCCGGCGCAAGCAGATAAAAACCGCAGAGAAGCTTGTGCCGTGGGATCAAAATTATTAAGCGGAGAATAGCCTCTGACCGGAATTCAACATCAAAGTTAGTAGGAAACTTGTCATCGCCTAAGTAAAGTAACCCTTCATCCACGACACAAAACAATAGGAAAAATACTTATGAGTTATGGAACGCGTGTTCAAGCTATCTCTCAAGTAACGGATCGTAAACCCCTACCTAGCAAACTTCCTCAACGTTTAGAGGCCCTCTGGGCAACCGATGTCTTTACCCTGAGCAAAATGCAGGCCAGTCTCCCCAAAGACGTATTCAAATCAGTCAAAAACACGATTTTAACCGGGGGAAAATTAGACGTTTCCATCGCCAGTGCGGTAGCGGCTGCGATGAAGGATTGGGCCACGTCCAAAGGGGCGCTGTACTATGCTCACGTCTTCTATCCGATGACTAACGCCACCGCCGAAAAACACGATGGTTTTATCTCCGTGCAGAGCGACGGTTCAGTGATCACAGAATTTACGGGCAAAGTCTTAGTACAGGGGGAACCGGACGGGTCCTCCTTTCCTAACGGCGGCCTTCGCTCCACTTTTGAAGCGCGGGGTTACACCGCTTGGGATGTCACCAGTCCGGCCTACGTCATGGAGACGGATAATGGTGTAACCCTGTGTATCCCCACGGTTTTCATCTCTTGGACAGGAGAGGCCCTCGACAAAAAAACGCCGCTTTTACGCTCGATTTCATCGATGAGTAAAGCCGCCACCAGGGTGCTTAAGCTCTTAGGACATACGGAGGTCGCCCCCGTTAACTCCAGCTGCGGCGCTGAACAGGAATATTTCCTAGTCGATGCTCATTTTGCCCATAGTCGCCCCGATTTACTGCTCACCGGTCGCACCCTATTTGGTAAACCCGCCGCCAAGGGTCAACAGTTCGACGATCATTATTTTGGCGCGATTCCCGAACGGGTTCAGGTGTTTATGCAGGAAGTAGAGGAAAGAATGTATCGCCTCGGCATTCCGGCCAAAACCCGCCATAACGAAGTCGCTCCCGGACAGTTCGAGATTGCGCCCTTTTTCGAGGCTGCCAACGTGGCCAGTGACCATCAGCAGTTAATTATGACTTTGCTGAAAAGTACGGCTAAAAAACACGGTTTTGTTTGCCTACTGCATGAAAAACCCTTTGCGGGAATTAATGGTTCGGGAAAACACGTTAACTGGTCCGTCGGCAACGCCACCCAGGGCAATCTGTTGGATCCGGGCGATACTCCCCACGCTAATATGCAGTTTTTGTTATTCTGTGGGGCGGTGATTCGTGGTGTTCACAAGTACGGGCCGCTTTTACGCGCAGTGGTGGCTACCGCCAGCAATGATCACCGTTTGGGGGCAAATGAAGCTCCCCCCGCCATTATTTCCGTATATTTGGGCAGCCAGTTAGAAAAGGTATTCGACCAAATTAGCCAAGGCCGAATTGAGGGTTCTGATGCCCCGGGATTGATGGATCTCGGTGTCGATACCCTGCCGGTATTCCCCAAGGATCCTGGCGATCGCAATCGTACCTCTCCTTTTGCTTTTACGGGCAATCGCTTTGAATTCCGCGCTGTGGGTTCTAATCAGTCAGTTTCCGGGCCGCTGGTGGCGATGAACACGATTCTAGCCGATTCCCTGACTTGGGTGGCGGATAACTTAGAAAGCCGGATGAAAGCAGGGGAAGACCTCAAGACTGCTGCCCAGGGTGTTCTCAAGGAGATCATGGACAAACACAGAAATGTGATCTTCGGAGGTAACGGATATTCCCCGGAATGGCACAAAATGGCGGTAGAAGAGCGCGGTTTGGCTAATCTCCGCACCACTGCCGATGCTTTACCCGTGCTGAGGGCCGATTATATTGAAGAACTGTTTACCCGCATGGGTGTGCTTACCCCCGTTGAACTGGAAAGTCGTTTTGATGTCTATGCGGAACAGTATTTGCTGGCCATCGAAGTGGAGGCGAAACTGGTGGTGAGTATGGCTAAAACGATTATTTATCCGGCTGCTGTTCGCTACTTGTCGGAATTGTCCTCGGCGATCTCTAATGCGGCGGCGATCGGCATCGAGATCAATAAGGAAAGCGCCCAAACCGTCTCGAATCTGATTAAGTTAATGATGGATAGCGTTGCCAAACTGAGTGAGGCCATTGCTAAACACGATTTTGACTCGATCGAGGAACATATGCAGCATTCCGCTCAAACGATCCGTCCCTTGATGGATAAGGTGCGCGAATATGCTGACACACTGGAAGGAGAAGTGGCCGACAATTTCTGGCCTCTACCTACCTATCAAGAAATGTTGTTTGTTAAATAACATGACGACAAGGAGGGGGTAAATGGGCTGAAAAAATGATTGGCCACCCCCTTCTTTTTATCTCTGGTAGTTTTAAGTTATGTTAAGAAAAGTAAATATAAACTTAAAACTACCATGGTATTAACTCCGACAATTGGCGAAAAATCCTATAATCGTCAGGATTGGCAAAAAGGCTATCAATCCCAACCTAACGAGTACGATTACGAGGTAGAAGACATCGAGGGGCAAATTCCCCCCGATTTACAGGGTACAGTCTTTAAAAACGGCCCCGGTTTACTCGATATCGCTGGCACGGCGATCGCTCATCCCTTTGATGGGGATGGTATGATCAGCGCGATTAGCTTCAATCATGGGCGTGTACATTATCGTAATCGTTTTGTTAAAACCCAAGGTTATCTCCAGGAACAGAAAGCGGGAAAACCCCTTTATCGCGGTGTTTTCGGCACGAAAAAACCGGGGGGAGTTTTCGGCAATGCTTTTGATTTGCGTCTGAAAAATATTGCTAACACTAATGTTATCTACTGGGGTGATAAATTACTGGCACTTTGGGAAGCGGCCGAACCCCATCGCCTCGATTCTAAAACGCTTGATACTATTGGTTTAGACTACCTCGATGGTATCTTGGAAAAAGGCGATGCTTTTGCCGCTCATCCTCGCATCGATCCCGCTTGTATTTTCGATAATCATCAACCATGTCTGGTAAATTTTGCCATCAAAACGGGTTTGTCGAGTGCCATTACTCTCTACGAAATTAGTCCCACGGGTAAGTTATTACGTCGTCATACCCACAGCATACCAGGCTTTTGTTTTATCCACGATTTTGTTATTACTCCCCACTACGCTATCTTTTTCCAAAACCCGGTTGGTTATAATCCTTTTCCCTTTCTTTTTGGGTTAAAAGGTGCGGGAGAATGCGTTATCAATCAACCGGACAAGTTAACTAAGATTATTATTATCCCCCGGGATCCTAACAAAGGAGAAGTGAAAGTTTTAGAAACTCCATCGGGTTTTGTCTTCCATCATAGCAATGCTTTTGAACAAGGGGAGAAAATTTATATTGATTCTATTTGTTATCAATCCTTACCACAACTGGATTCAAATAGCAATTTTCAATCGGTAGATTTTGATAGTTTAGCTCCCGGACATCTGTGGCGATTTACACTAAATTTATCAGAAAATACCGTTACAAGAGAATGTATTCTAGAGCATTGTTGTGAGTTTCCCAGCATTAATCCTGCAAAAGTTGGTCGAGATTACCGTTATTTATACATCGCTGCCGCTCATCATGCCACTGGTAATGCTCCTTTGCAAGCAATCTTAAAACTGGATTTATTAACGGGAGAAAAACAATTACATTCTTTTGCCCCCCGGGGATTCGCAGGTGAGCCAATTTTTGTGCCTAAACCCGATGGAATCGCTGAAGATGATGGTTGGTTATTGGTAGTCACCTACGATGCAGCCAATCATCGATCAAATACGGTAATCTTAGATGCTAAAGATATCACTAATTCCCTAGCAGTTATCCATCTTAAACATCATATTCCCTACGGGTTACACGGTAGTTGGACTAGACAATGTTTTTAAGTTAATTCTGTGGGGGTGGATTGAAAACCCACCCTCACTAAACTTTACTCTTGAGATCCTTCTTGTAGTAGCCAAAAACCAGCGAAGGATTCCGATTCAGGGTTAGATTGAATGGCTAAAAAATGCAGATTATTGGCTTTTTGTTTAGCTTCTTCAAAGTTTTTGGCTTCCTTTAAAGTCTCGGTATTAGTGACGTTGACGAGAATCCAGCTATCACTAGCACCCGTTTCTAAACGTAGCACGGGACGGGAACCAGTTTCTAACTTTAAATAGGCCATTTCTAACCCTGACATCCAACCAGCTAGGGGTAAAGCGCGGGGGGAAAAAATAACTAAACCGGGGATTTTTAGATTCTCATCTAATCCCATCCCCAGTATAGGCAAATTTTCTCCGAAGCTAATATCCCAATCTTTTAAATCATTAAAAGAAGACAATTCTAGCGTGACAAAAGCCCATTTATCGGCCTTATCTCCCCGGACAGCATCGGGAAGGGGAACAGCATTTAAAGGGGGATAATTCACGGAAGCAGTTTTAGTTAAATTTTGATCATAACCAACTTCTTGGGGATAGAAATTAACCATTCTTTCTTCTATCCATCTCGTTAAAGCATGAGTGCGACGACTAGGGGAAGCGGGAATACCGATATCCTCGCAAGCTTTGCTAATCATGTTATTCATCTGACGACGGAAAAAGCGGATTTTTTTGGGAGTTACCCCCGCTGCCTTGATAGCTGCAGTAACTGCCTCTCCTAACCATTGGGAATTAACCATCGTATTAGGACAATAACTGGCATATTTAAATATTGTATCGGAGGAGCGATCGATTGTTGCCGGAGTTTCACAGATTAATAATTCCCATCTTTTTTTATTATTTTCATCCACCACCGGCCGCGAATAAAAATCAAGTTCCCAAATAGTCATATTTTTTTCAGTTATCAGTTATCAGTTATCAGTTATCAGATTTGAGTTTTAAGTGAACAATATTAAGTGGCAAGTTCCGAGATTTCTTTTCACTGATTACTGCTCACTGTTTACTGTTTACTGCTCACTGAAAAATCCCCTATCCCCGACAACAGTACGAACGCGGTAGATAGGACGTTTTTGGGATTCATGGTAAGTTCGCATCAAAATTTCTGCCAAAAGACCAAAACAGAGTAATTGTACCCCAGTTAAAAAGAATAACACAGCCAGGATTAACAAAGGTCGATCGCCGATGTCTTGTCCGAAACCGAGTTTGAGAATAGTCAGATAAGTGCCTAAAATAATCCCCACTACCATGGATAACAGTCCATAGAGTCCAAAAATGTGCATCGGACGGGTGAGGAACTTTTTCATAAAAAAGACAGTAAATAAGTCCATAATCACGCGAATTGTGCGATCTAAACCATATTTACTCTGTCCGAACCGTCTAGGGTGGTGATTAACGGGAATTTCGGTTATTTTTGCCCCTTCAATAAAAGCTAACGCGGGTAAAAAGCGATGTAATTCCCCGTAGAGATTCATATCGGCGATTAATTCGGCTCGATAGGCTTTCAAAGAACAACCGTAGTCCTGTAATTTGACCCCTGTTACCTTTGCTATCAGCCAATTAGCTATTTTTGAGGGTAAAAGCCGTTTTACCCGGTCATCTTGGCGATTTTTGCGCCAGCCACTCACGAGGTCATAACCTTCCTCTAATTTGGCCAATAATAGGGGTATATCATTGGGATCGTTCTGTAAATCGCCGTCGAGGGTAACGATGACCCGTCCCGTGGCATAATTAAATCCGGCAGCCATAGCCGGGGTTTGTCCGTAGTTGCGTCGCAATATTACCGCCTTGAGATCATCGCGATTTTTGGCTAAATTAGTTAAAACCTCGGTGGAACCGTCCTTAGAACCGTCGTCAACACAGATAATCTCGTAGTTAATTCGATAAGAACGCAAAATCGAGGCGATACTCTCCACGAGATGGGAGATACTGTCCACTTCGTTATAAATGGGAACCACTACCGATAAAGTCTGGACAGCAGCCTGCGGGTTTGGTTCGTTGACACTGATGGACGGTGTAATCGGGTACATAGTTGACTGACGCTGGGACGTTTTGGGGCGATTGTATCACAATTCAGTTATCAGTTATCAGTTATCAGTTATCAGATGTGAGTTGTCAGTTCACTGTTTACTGTTCACTGTCCACTGTTCCCTGAAAATACCCCCCACTTCCCACTTCCCATTATCCACTCCCTGTTCCCTGTTCACTGCTCCCTGTTTGCTTTTTGGCTAAAATTGCCTGACGAAAACCTAAGACGACGAGAATATTGGAGAGGGTGAGGAAAAGTTCGGCGCTGCCGTGTAACCAATCGACGTTAGCTAATTCTTTACCGTAGTGGATTTTGGCGTAGATACCAGCAGGAATGGTGATAAAAACGAAGATTAACAGCACATAAAAGCCAATTAAGGCTAAACGGGGCATTTTTCCTGAACGAGTGACAAACCAAAGAAACCCCAGATAGGGAAACAGGGAAATGGCAAATAAACTGTCTTTATTCATTGTTAACGCTGATTTTACTGGAACGCCACAGCCACCAACCGGCAGCACAGAGGGTAAAATTTCCTAAGACAGTCATGGCTGCCTGTAGGGTGACTAACCAGGATAAGGCACTGATATTATCAAAAAAATGCCATGTACAGGCACACATGGCCCCAATTAAAGCGGGTAACATTCCCCAAGATAACATTCGCCACGATCGATCGCTACTGATGTCGCCATAGGTCCAGACTAACCAGATTGCCGCTATCCATTCTACGACACTCGATACATGAACTATCCACGTCGGTATTGATAAAGCATTCATTTTTTTACAGTTATCAGTTATCAGTGGGTAAGTTATCAGTTATCAGATTTGAGTTTTAAGTGAGCAGTATTAAATAGAAGTTTCCTACTCTCTTATCTCGTTCCCATGTTCTACCTGAAGGATATTTTAAGAGCCTTAAATATTGTGTGTCAAGGCAGAGCCTTGGCACCAGCAAAACTTTCTAGCCATTTAATCACCTGTTGACCTAAACTAACATTGTTTAATCGATCGATCTCGCGAATGCCAGTGGGACTGGTGACATTAACTTCCGTGAGATAGCCACCAATCACATCTAATCCGACAAAATATAGGCCATCTTCTCGTAATTTTGGGGCTAAAGTGGCACAGATTTCTAATTCTCGATCGGTGATTTCTGTTTTTGCCACCCGTCCACCCACCGCCATATTACCGCGAAATTCTGAACCAGTGGGAATGCGATTAACTGCCCCGATCGGTTCACCATTGAGGACAATAATGCGTTTATCTCCTTCTTTGGCAGCTGGTAAATAATCTTGAATCATTACCGGTTCTTGTCCCCATTTTGTGCTAATTTCAATCATTGAATTGAGATTGCGATCTTCGGGACTAAGAAATAAAATTCCCTCCCCTGCTTTGCCCCCTAAAGGTTTCATAACTGCCGCACCTTTTTGATTGACAAATTCCCTAATCGTTGCTTTATCTTGGGAAACAATTGTGGCGGGCATTACCTGAGCAAAGTGAATAGTATATAACTTTTCGTTGGCATGGCGTAAACCCCTAGTTGAGTTAATTACTTGGGTTTTTTGTGGGTCGATCAGATCTAATAAATAGGTGGCATAAAGATAAGCAATTGTCACGGGTGGGTCTTTTCGCATCCAGACAAAATCGAAGTTTTCTAGGCAGGTAAAAACTGTCTCTTGTCTTTGATACCATTGAGATACAGCCACCCAATGATTATCTTTTAACTCCACAGGAACCAGTTCAATTTTAGTCAGTTTTGCCCAAGCTTTTCCCGCAATTGCACTGAGAGCCGTGATGGAAGTTATCCAGATTTCATGACCTAATAGTTGGGACGCTTCCATGATAGCTACACTGGTATCATGGCCCGGATCTAGATACTCGATCGGATCGATAATAAAGGCTAGTTTCATTAATAGTTTTTATCCTTAATTCTGCAACAGGGGAGCTAAACCACCACTTCTATCTAAAGCATAGATGTCATCGCAGCCCCCGATGTGTTGATCGTTTATAAAAATTTGTGGTACACTTGTACGGCCATTGGCTCGATCGGACATTTTGGCTCGCGCTTCTTCATCACCATCGATACAATATTCAGTAAACTCCACTCCTTTTTTCTTGAGTAATGCTTTAGCGCGGATACAGAAAGGACAGGAACTCCAAGTATAGATCTCAACATTAGCGGCCATAAAATTTATCTCCCTTCTTTACATATCTTAAATTTTAGCCGATAACCGAGCAGTGATCTTCCTTCAGGTCAGTCCCGATGCCAAAGTTGGCACCGCCAAGCCTGAAAGTGGTACTTTTCCCTCCTGCCGACCGCCTCCTGCCGACCGCCTTCGTTAATCAACGAGGGCGAATGCAATTCGCCCCTACAATAATATTATTGCGCCAATGGTAGGGGCGCACCGCGTGCGCCCAAAACGTCCTCTAGATATTTCGACCAAATTGAGATGCACCCAAATTATCCCTATTCTTCTTCCTTCCACACAAACACCAGAAGAGCCATTTCTTTTTGTTGTTGAATAAAGCCTCACACTGGAGAAAAGCCGCTTTGAGAGTGGTTTCAATCTCATCTCGATCCATGAGAGTCCTAAAAAAGCTGATTTCAAAGGGTGACGATCCACGATAATCTAAGTATTGGGGAAATCATACCGTAAAATCACTCATCTATGACACCACGCTCGCTCACCGTTTGGCTGCTTTCTGTTCTTTTCTGGCTGTCTAGCTTGCTTATCATCCCTACTGCTCAAGCTTTGACCCCAATTCAACTATTAGATGTATCTTACAAAGACTGTCCCCCCGAATTAGCCGAGGGGAGTGTCACCAGTGGGGGAACCAGTTTTCCGGCTAATTGTTTTTTAATCACCGGCAAAGCTAAAAATAATTCCGGAAAAACCGTCTATGATGCCGATGTTTTTGGTCGGATTTACGATGCTAACGGGGAACCGGCTTTACAAAATCGTAGCCGGGTGGGGGCAATTCCCGAAGTGCCACCGGGGATTAGTGATTTCGAGATCAGAATTTCTGTTTCTACCAATCAACCAACCCCCTTGCGACTGGAAAAATTCAAAGCTTCCGGTTTTACCAGTAGTGTGGATCCGCGGATTTAGAAACTGCTGCTGACCAAACTGCTGGCCCCTGTGGCTACGACACTCTGAACAACGTTGAGCAGCAGGAAAGCGAGAATCGGGGACAAGTCCATCCCGCCTAGGGGTGGGATAATCGAGCGAAAGAGGTTTAAATAGGGATCGGTAATCGGACTGAGAAAAGACATAATCTGATAGGCCCAACCGGCATTTTGGAACCAAGTCAGTAAAACCCTAACAATTAGGATTACCGAGTAAATTTGCAGGAAATTGTTGATTATCGTCAAAATAAACCCTATATCGCTCATAAATAAATCTTTCCTCAAGAGGGCGTGATGGTTAGTTTAGCTTTGATCTTACCAAAAAAATGGTCTTTAGTTACTCTCGCCGCCTTATCTGACTGGTTTTAACCAGCTATCGGCATTCATCGGGGTTGACGGACACCGGGTAAGAAAACTGGATACAGCAGTTTTCTTAATAGTGAGGTACGAAGTTTTCCTTTTGGGGAGTCTCCGATTATTCAAGTAGTTTTTCCATAACCTTTGTATTCTGCGCACAAGTGAGATGCTCCCGAGTATTTACCGAATCACTACCTCTCAGGAGTGATAGGCAATTGATTAATAGCGATAATTGCCGTGCGATAAAGCGAGGTAAGAAAATAGACTCTTTCTGGTTAATCTGGTCTTAACTTTGCCCCAAATCCTTCTAAAACAGTGATACCAACGGAAGGGGATAAAATCCACAAACGAGGGGCATTATCTTCATTGTAGCTCTGATTTTCCCGTTTAGCTTGTCTTTGCAGTTCGGATAAAATCGCCAAAAGTTTCGCTAAACAATTGCGAATCTCGCTCCGATTGGGAGGATTGCGATAGGGTTCAATTAAGACAGTATTAAGGACAATTCTGCCTAATAATCCCAGATAATTGGGGTTGGGTTCGGGAT
>NZ_JAQMSY010000243.1:0-9710 GCF_028329095.1 Microcystis sp. CS-574 | reverse complement strand
GGGTGTAGGGTGTAGGGTGTAGGGTGTAGGGTGTGGGGTGTGGGGTGTGGGGAGATAGGGGAATGGGGAAATTTCAACTAAAACCCTAAAACCCTAAAACCCTAAAACCCCAACTCTCAACTCCTGAATTCTGATAGTTAAAAACCAGCTAAAATAAGGATAAATTTAGTCAAGAAACCATGAAAATAGCGATTACTGGGGCGACAGGATTTGTGGGGAGTCGATTGGTGGTCAAACTCCTTGATCGCAGCGATGACATCCTAATTTTGACTCGCAATCCCGATAAAGCCCGAAGAATGTACCCAAAGTCAATCTATCCTAAGATAGAGATTATTCCCTATATCGCCACAGAATCGGGGGATTGGCAAAAAGAGATTTCCGGATGTGACGCGGTGATTAATCTAGCGGGAGAACCGATTTCGGAACGCTGGACCGGTGAAGCAAAACGAGCAATCGTCGCTAGTCGGGAAATCGGCACCGAGAAAATTGTCGAAGCGATCTCGCGTAGCGAGCGCGTTGCGACCGCACTTGCTGCCCAGAAACCGAAAGTTTTAATTAACTCCTCGGCGATCGGTTACTATGGAACCAGCGAAACCGCTAGTTTTGACGAAAACAGCCCTCCCGGTGGCGATTTTCTGGCGGATGTCTGTAAAAAGTGGGAAACAGCAGCCCAAAAAGTTAAAGATTACGGCACTCGTTTAGTCATTCTTCGCACGGGTATTGTTTTAGACAATGGGGGTGCTTTAGGGAAAATGATCCCACCCTTCAAGCTTTTTGCCGGCGGACCGATTGGCAGCGGTCGTCAGTGGTTTTCTTGGATTCATCGGGATGATTTAATTAATTTAATTATCTATTGTCTTGATCGCCCAGAAATTAACGGCACGTTCAATGCTACTGCACCCAATCCCGTCCGGATGAAAGAATTCTGTCAGATATTAGGGGAAGTAATGAATCGTCCTTCTTGGTTGCCAGTGCCGGATTTTGCCCTCGAAATTCTCTTGGGAGAAGGGGCAAAAATCGTCTTAGAAGGTCAAGAAGTGCTGCCAAAAGCCACCCAAGCGATCGGTTTTGACTATCGTTATCCTAATCTAGAAGCGGCCTTAGAGGAAATTGTCCCGAAAATGTAGAAAGCTGATATACTGAGGGCAAAAATTCCAGATATTACTAATCTATGAGCAATTCTTCCGAACCGACAGCAAATTATTGTTTTTGCACTTTAGCCCTAAGAGAAAAGTATCAAAAATTAACTAAAACTCTGGCTGAAGATTTAAAAAAATACGCCCCTGGGGGCAGTCTAGTGGTGGGAACTGATGCCCCTCAGTATTTTGATAATAGTCCCAATGTTATCGCTTTTAAACATACTCAAAAAGGGATTTTACATTGTTATAATGATAAACGCTTTGTTCTAGAAAAAAGTTTAAAGTTATTTCCGACAGCTATTTTTGTCGATGCGGATACAAGACTAATAGAATCATTATCGGACAATCTTGATTTTACTCCAGGTATCGTTGGTTATCATCAAAGTATGGTTGAGCATAATAAAAAATATCGTCCTCGAGATTTACCTAATTTAATTAGGGTTTCTGAAAAACTAGGAATTCCGAGTGAACAAGTAAATTGGATTGGAGAGTCTTTATTTATAGTCACTAGAGATGGAGGGAAAGAGCAAGAGTTTTTGCATTTTTGGGGGAAGATAGCACTCTATTTAGAAATGAAAGGAATGCACAGTGGCGAAGGCAGTATTATGGGACTAGCGGCAGCAAAAGTCGGGTGGACAGTAGATACCAGTGAAGCCTGGTTAATCCTCAAAAACAAAAGCAATCATCTTGATGCCAGTTATCAACCTCCCATTAAAAAAGATTTTTGGCAACCTCTCCAAAAAAGACTAGGTTATCATTATCGTCTCAATTTAGCCCGACTGAATGCCCTAAAAAACTATGATTTTTACTATCGCTAATCTATTTTTCGCTCCAGACGGGATGGGAAAATAAAGAGGCAGCGACTCTCACCCCACGCAGTTGATTTAACAGGGGTAAATGGCCGACGGGAGCGCTTAAATCCCAGATAAATTCCTGCGGGTATTTCGTCCAATTATTGCCATTTTTCCAGCCAATTTTCGGCCAGAGTTTCGGGAAATCTTGACCGACACCGAGCCATAATTTGCGCTGCACCGACCAACCGAATTTCCCTTCCGAATGAACTAACCAAAGATGATCAATAGTCTGAATATCTACACTGGGGAAAGCTTCTACTTCCGTAAAATAGACCCATTTCCTCTGTATTGCTCCTTCTCCTGCTAATTCACAGAGTTTTTGACGGGTGAGACTATCGGCAGTTTGAAAATCCTGTTTAGCCAATAGTTCCTGTAAAAGTCGATAATCGATACCTTTAGCACTGTCTAGGGGAACAATACCCGTGGGGAAATAATTAGCTAAAAATTCCTTGCTCTGAGTGCTATTATCTTGGTATAGCAACTGATAGGCCTTACCTGTCACCAGATTAACAGGAGTCGGGCGCCTAGCTAATAAAAAATCTCTCAACACAGTTAGGCCACCTTCTCCGGCCTCGGCTAATTGTGTCAGGATTTGTAATTGATTTTTCGGCGACTCGGTGGCTAATTGACCCGCTAGACGGGTAATATCCTCGCTTTGTTCTTCTACTAACACGCCATTCTGGTCAGTCATATCATCACTTTTAAGACCACTCCTTCAATACTATTACCACTATTTCGGGGTGGCTGCTCGATTTTTTCCTGACAAAACAGGGATTTTTAGCACCGACATTCCGCACCTCTTCATATACTTTTACATATCTTTACATTTCCCAAGATATTTTGACGAAAAACCTTCATTGTAGAAACTACTATTGAGAACATTTTCAATAATTGATTTTTTCTGAGAAAAAAATTTACAATTCTTCACCCTGACAAAAATCCATCATTGTGGCTATAATCCTTACTGGCAAAGAGTTGTAAGCAATATATTAGTAAAAATTATCAATTGAATGTTAAGAAGTGCGGACAGTAGGTACGCTCCTCGAGCAAGATTGCTGTCGGCTCGATGGTTAGTGCTGCCCTTGGGTAATGGAAAAGAGACGGCGCTGACAGTGACAAATCCCAAGGATAGCAATCCCAAAGCGAGCGGACTGCTGCTTTCTGGTACGGCTGTCACCTCAGCAAAGGGAATGATAGTTTCAAACAGATACACGAGAGACGATCCCGATCCTTGCAAAGGAGAAAGATCAAGTCCTGGTTTAGATGAGCGACTAACCGCAGAAATTAAAGGGTTAACTGCAAGAGTCGCTGATCGGGAATTTACCAGTCGGGGGATTCTGATCAGCAAAAATAAATTCAGAACGATTTTGCGCCGTTTCAGCGATCACTAAAATTGTTAAGAATTGTACAACCCTCTTGTTATAAGGCTTTTTATGTCATGAAACCTTAAAATGAGAATTGCTGGATTCTGATAGCTTTGGTTGTTGCTATTTTAGGAGGAGCGTCCAAAATTTTTGGTTTTCTCCCCAATCCTTGACAGCGATCGCATAATGTTTGAGGAAATTAACGCCCAATTGAAACGGCTAAAAAATTAAACTACCCGATCGAGTGTCTTTTCTGTCAATCTTCTTGAGGATATTTTTCCCAAAGATCTGTGATTTGGCGAAGACTTTGGAAGTTGCCATTACCGAGGATCAAATGATCTAGGAGAGGAATGGCTAGATAGGTAGCTCCCTGTAATAATTGTTCTGTGAGTAAAATATCGTCTTGACTAGGCACAAGTGACCCAGTGGGGTGATTATGGGCGATAATTAACTTAGTAGCTGATTGTTTCACTACTTCTCGAAAGATTTCTCGTGGATGTACCAGTGTTTCCGTGGCTGTGCCGATAGTAATCACCTTGAGTGCGATTAACTGATTTTTGACATCGAGTAAAATAACGGCGAAACGTTCCTGAGACTGATACATTAGTTCGTGTCCAAGGATAGCGGCAGCGGTATCGGGACTATCGATAACCATTTTTTCCGTCGGTCGTCGTTGAAAAGCTCGTTTTCCCAATTCGATCGCCGCTAGAATAGTAGTAGCCTTAGCCGGTCCAATGCCATGAATAGCGGTTAATTCTTGGGGCTGAATATCCCTCAAAACGTCCAAAGGATCCCGGCGATATTTACTCAATTCATTGAGAATATGCTGTCCTAAACCCACCGCCGAGAGTTTCCCCTTACCTTGACCTGTAGCCAGTAAAATCGCTAATAATTCGGCGTTACTGAGGTTTTTCGCCCCGACACTGATTAAACGTTCCCTCGGTCTTTCACTGACGGGAATATCGGCAATTCTTAAGCTGTAGGTCATGGAAGTGGCAAGCTACCGCGATAAAATTCCATCATACAATTTTAGCCAGTGCCTAGAGGGATTTGGCGGGTAAATCAAGGGGAAAAATTCTCCTTACTGATAGCGAATTCCCGCATCTTCGAGGCGCTGTAAAGCTTCCCCTAATCGCGGGATATCGGCGATTAAACTGACGCGCACATAACCTTCCCCTCCCTCTCCAAAAGCATTGCCCGGAGTGACAACAACACCAGTTTTTTGGAGGACGCTGAGGGCGAAATCCGTGGAAGTCATGCCGACGCTACAGGGAATCCAGAGATACATTGTCGCCTTAGAGGGGGGAATATCCCAACCTAATTGCGCCAAACCTTTGATTAAAAAATCTCGTCGCTGCCGGTATCTTTCCTGTACTTGTTTGACGTATTTATCCGGCAGTTGTAGGGCGGTTTCGGCCGCTTTTTGGATGACGGAAAAGATGCCATAATCGAGATTAGTTTTCAGGGTGCGTAACCCTTGAATAATATCGGAATTGCCCACGACAAAACCGACGCGCCACCCAGCCATATTATAGGTTTTCGAGAGGGTATGAAATTCCACACTAATCTCTTTTGCCCCCGGAATTTCTAATAAACTGGTGGGCTGATAACCATCAAAACTTAATTCAGCATAACAGAGATCGTGGACGAGCATAATCTCATAGTGCTGGGCCCAAGCAACGATTTTCTCAAAAAATTCTCGGGGGGCAATGGCGGCGGTGGGGTTACTAGGATAGTTAAAATAGAGGATTTTCGCCCGTTTAGCCACATCTTCGGGGATAGAATCGATATCTAGCAGCCAATCCTGTTCTGCTTTTAAAATGATCGGGTATAGCGTCGCCCCAGCAATCAAAGGACCGCGAAAATGGGCGGGATAGGCGGGACTGGGAACTAAGACCACATCGCCGGGGTTAACATAAGCTAGGGCGAGGTGAGATAGGCCCTCTTTGGAACCTAGCAGGGGTAAAGCTTCGTTATCGGGATTGAGTTCCACACCATAAGAGCGATCATACCATTTAGCGATCGCTTCTCGGAAACTGGCGGTTCCTTCAAAGGGGGGATAACCGTGAAATTGGGGGGTTTCAAAAGCTTGAATGGCCGCTTCGATAACTGGACGCGGGGCAAAACCGTCCGGGTTACCCATACCTAAATCGATTAAATCTAGTCCTTCTTTGCGGGCTAAGGCTTTTAATTCATCCAAGCGGGCGAAAACGTAGGGGGGTAAGGCACTTAATCGCTTGGCGCGGCTATTCGTCCAATTTACACTCATTACTTCTTGGCTTACTGATCGAGGTAATCTAACATTATGACACGAGTGTATGGCTAATTTAGCAGTTAGGGACTTGCGCTTTGATAATGTACCATTTAGGGCTGGTCTTATTCTTCTACAGAGCGATTGTCTGGCTGGGATATTATTCCCACGCAAGTCCTTAGTCAGTAGTCAGGAGAATTAAGAATGAATGATAATCAGTTAAATAGTCTATTTGCAGACTTTATACCATTTAATACTTAATTTTTGCCGTTTTTGAACCCTGAAAAATTAATTATGCAAGAGGTTTAATACCAGAGCCTTGTTTTGCGTCAATATGAAGTGTACCTCAAAACTTGGGGGTTGCCAAATTTGAAAATGCCTAAATTAGGGCAGCAACTTATTAAGCAGAGGAGTTAGATTTTGAGGACGATAATTGGGATCAGCCTTAAGTCGTTCGACCACACTGTAATGAACGGCAACTTTTAAAGATTCTATCGGTCGCCATCCTTCACCAGCTAAGGCATACACACCAGTCACGCTATTATCAAATTTAGTCGTTGGCTCTGGTTTAATCTGGAATTCCTCACTATAATTTTCAGTTGAATCAAACTCCAATCCCAACTTTTTAGCCTCGTGGATTATCCATTGTAAAGTATAGTCCGATAGCCCCCGATATTCTTTAGTTCCTCCACCAATACAGCCATGTTCACCAGCAAAGAAAACTTCTTTGACTACTTGTTCAGGATTTTTGTCACTTCTCTGCATGGCGGACGAGGGAAAACCTCTGCGTTTCTCATCAATGGCAACTGCATGAAAGGCATTTTCCACAATCGGACTTAGTCTAGCATCGAAAAATTCATACTTCCGATTCCAGAGTTTAGCCAAGGGTAGCCAAGGCGTTAGATCAGGAACACCTAATGCTCCCACCGTATCCCAGCACCCTAACATTTTGATCGGTACACGACCTTGTAAATAATCTTTTTCGCTATCTATCTTTTTGGAGTTATCTTCCCGGAATTTTTGAGCTTCTGGATCATTTGGCTTAATTTTAGAATTTCGATAAAGCTCATAAGCTTTAGGCAATTCGCGGATTTTGGAACGGCTCAATAAACCACTGTTATAGATCATACCTGCTAAACAACGAACTGTATAGGCTCCGCGACTAAAGCCAACTAGGTAAATTTCGTCTTCAGCTTCTACGTCATAATTCATACATAAAAAGCGATAGGCATCTTGAATAATTCTGTCAATTCCCCAGCCGAAAGCACCCCCGCCTAAACGCTCGATTAAATCAGCGTCTTCTTCTGTGCCACATCCTGATATATAATGAACCATTTGTGGGGTTTGATCATCGGCGGTGTATTTAACTAAGCGGGCAAATTTGACGACATTTGTAGGATAGGAAGTTGCTAATTCATTCCAAGTACCATCACAACAAACAACCAAACGTTTTTTCTTGGTTGTATTAGAGGGTTTAGTCGGCTCAGTGGTGTCAGGCTTAGATAATGGTTCAGACATATTCTTATCTTGAGTTGATTCTGAGGTTTGAGGATTAGATGTTTCCGATGGGGTCAATATTTCGGGTTTGATACTAGATGATTGTTCCTTGGGAGTAACTTCTTCATTGTTTGATGGAGTTTGAGGATTAGATAGTTCCGATGGGGTCAATATTTCGGGTTTGATACTAGATGATTGTTCCTTGGGAGTAACTTCTTCATTGTTTGATGGAGTTTGAGGATTAGATGGTTCCGATGGGGTCAATGTTTCGGGTTTGATACTAGATGATTGTTCCTTGGGAGTAACTTCTTCATTGTTTGATGGAGTTTGAGGATTAGATGGTTCCAGTTTTGCCAAAGTTGTAACAGTTTGGCAATAAATCCCCAAACGTACTAACAAATTTTGCCCTCCCCCATAAGAGCCAAAGAAGCCGATAATCTCCTGACCTTCTGGCGCTTCTAAGACGAAAGGGTCAACTTCTTGTTTTCCATGCTTTCCCCCAAAAACGGGTGATTTAACTCCCTTTTTGGTTTCAAATTGGATGGTGACAATTTCTTGCTTGGGACGTCCTGGTGCTGACATTCCCCAAGTGCCGCTTATTTTCGTGAGATAATCCCCTGCTGGTATGGAAAATTCTCCTTTTGTACCGCCGCGACCACCAACTAGGTCTGAAAGATAGGTTTCTCCCGGAATAGAAGCGGGATTTTCGTATTCAACCTGAAGTGCGTCAATTGCTCAACCTGCATTCACAAATACCTTTTTCAATTGTGATTGTGGAGCAGTATCTTTAGGAAGAATTTGAAAATCTGTGCCTGAGATTGAACCACCTGTCGGACCTAATTTTATCGGTTTAGATACTTGATCCGTATTGTCGCTAGGAACTGGTTCAGGGGTTGTAAATTTGGGTGGAACTGAACAAGTCACTGCTATAACTGAACCACTATTCGGGATCTCCTTCCAGTCACTGGTCAAGCTATCTCGGCTATAGAGGCGATTATTCGCCCCAACTCCAACTAACTCCCCATCCGGCATGACGGTGACACTAATAACCGCACCGCTATTAGGTACTTCCTTCCAGTCACTGATCAAGCTATCTCGGGTGTAGAGGCTTTTATTGGTTCCAACGCCGACTATTTTGCCATCTGGCATAACGATAGCACCAATGACCGCACCACTATTAGGTATCTCTTTCCAGTCACTGGTTAAAGTATCTCGGCTACACAGGAGATTATTTGTCCCAACACCAATTACTCCATAGTTAGCTGTTTCTGTCTTTTCAATCTTTATAGGAATTTCTCCAACATTTCCCTTGACACTTAAGGAATAAATACGATCAACTGAATCGGAAAATGCTGTAGCAGTAGCACCGGATGAGGTAAACAAAACTTTTCCGCTTAAGTTACCAAGAGGAGCAGTATTCTTATCATAACTGATAGAACCTGCTTGGGGATAATATATTCCCACAAAGTCACCTTGGTTGACTTTAATCGGTGTAGTAAGGGAAAATTCGTTTAAACCAATCACAGGAGTTTTTACCTCGCTTTTTCCCACAACTGACCAGGTATTTGCTTCCTTCCTATAAGTGATCAGTTGTACAGGTGATGTGTTTTCTGCCCAAATATTCCACCCAGTTATTTCACCATTGCCATTAATGGGTTTGTTGGTATCTACAAGATAATAATTAGTTCTTGTATCTGCAATTCCGTATTTACTGGGAGAATTACCCCCAGTGATCACATCAGGTTTTTTCCCTATTTCAGACTCCTTCGTGCCAGTTATGGGTAATTCAGATTTTCCCCAAGTAGCACCATTAATTGTGCCATTATTGCCATTACTTGTCTTATCTTTGGCGATATTTTCTGAACCTTCATTGAGGGGCAAATATCCCACTAATACGGTTTCATTTCCCTTTAATCGCTGGGACATATTTTCTTTGATTTCTGATTCTGGTCGGGCAATGTTCCACACCCTCACTTCCGTCATTTGACCTTCAAAGTAACCATCATTAACCCAGTTACTCTTACCTATATAGTTTAAGGTTCGGTTCAGGTTGTCTGGAAGGCTTAATTGTTTACTTTGGATTAATTGACCATTTTTATATAGTTTGCCCATCCCTGATTTATCAATGGTAGCGGCTACATGAGTCCACTTACCAATTTCCAAGGCATTTGGGGCTTCTATGAAGTGCTTTTCGTTGTTACAAAACAGATGGAGTCCCAGGGGCTTAGATTTGCCCACATTTCCCAAAACAATGCTATTTTTCTCGGCTCCATTGCCGAAATCAATAATTCTTGACCAAGAGCGAAAACTTTTGTGCTGCACCCAAGCTTCTACGGTAAATCCTTGCGAATAATCTGTATTAGCTGCGGGTAACTGCACATAATCGTCTATGCCATCAAATGCTAGGACAGATTCGATAGCATCCTTCTTGACACTCGTAGTATTTTCCGTTTGACTCATTGTCATTTGGCTCTTCTAGGTTCTGTGTGATAAGTTTAACTTACAATATGATCGATCAATCTTTGTGTCCTTTGTGTCTTTGTGGTTCGTTCCACCCCCTCGCTCTTGAGAATGTATCTTAGAATACATTTTACCCACCAAACCT
>NZ_JAQMSY010000242.1:0-48987 GCF_028329095.1 Microcystis sp. CS-574 | reverse complement strand
TCTGAAATGGAAAAACAGCACTTTTTCTCGGTCAATGATTAGGATAAGTTATAATTTAAAAAATTAATCAACAACTAAAGCTTATGCTTGTAGCTAAGTGAAATCATTGATTAAGAGACCTGTACTTTTCAATGACTTTTTGCCGCAAACCCTATGTAGCTTGGCTGCAAGACCAAGCAGCAAAACTGCGATCGCCTGATCGCAATACTTTAGATTGGCAAACTTTAGCCGAGGAATTAGAGGAAATGGTGGATGAACGCAAATACAAAGCAGAAAGCTTTCTTATTCAACTCCTCAGTCACCTGCTACTTTACGCCTACTGGAATCATCCTTACTACCTACCCCACTGGACAGACGAGATAGATAATTTCAGATTAGAATTGAGCTTGCTGTTTCGCTCTCAGGTAATCTACAATCATGCCTTAGAACGGTTTGGTTATTGTTATCAAAAAGCTCTGGGAAAAGCGAGCCGCAAAAGTGGATTAACTTTACCAGTGGATTGTCCTTGGACAATTGAGAAAATTCTTGATGAGGATTCGTTACCTGGTTAAAAACTGGAGCTTGCAATCCAACTTACATCCATACAACAATAGGGTGGGCAATACCCACCTTACTTCAGTTGCTCAACAACTAATAGCTGGTATTCCAAAATCTGGTTGAAAAAGAAATTGAGTCATGCGACGAAGTTTCGACTCCATCCATGACTCAATTTTGATATATAGCGTTTCTAGGTTGACTAAATAAGAACTACGTCAAGAGAAACCACAAAACCAGCTGGAAGGTTTGCTATCGTGGCAAAATGGGTCCCTAAAAATGAAAGTGATCCACTCCCTGCGTTGTAACTGATCTGACTCAGAGAAGTGGCTCCAAAACCCGATGCGCTAACTTCAATTTTGTCTCCTTGTGTCCAGAAAAAGTCTTGGATAGTATCAACTTTCTCGGAGAGGAAATTGAACCGGAACTTATCGGCACCAGCACCACCAGTCAGGGTGTCATTGCCAGCGCCGCCAATCAGGGTGTCAACACCATCACCACCATTGATGCTGTCGTTGCCAGCACCACCATTGAGGGAATTATCCGCAGTGTTCCCGATGATTGTGTCATTGCCAGCAGTGCCAATTAGATTTTCGATGCTGACCAATGTGTCTGTAAGGAGAGAATTACCGGGGAAACTAACTACACCCGTTGATAAATTAGCATTGATTGGTCCCCAATAGAAAGCATAGGATGTCGTGTCATTTCCCAGACCCCCATCAATGGTATCAAAACCAAATCCACCGTCTATCCAGTCATTACCAGCGCCGCCAAATAATTTGTCGTTACCATCGCCACCATTGATGGTATCGTTGCCAGCTTCACCGAAGAGGGAATTATCCGCAGTGTTCCCGATGATTGTGTCATTGCCAGCAGTGCCAATTAGATTTTCAATACTGATCAATCTGTCTGTAAAGACAGAATTACCAGGGAAACTCACTAAACCCGTTGCTAAATTAGCATTGATCGGTCCCGAATAGAAAGCATAGGATGTCGTGTCATTTCCCAGACCTCCATCAATGGTATCAAAACCAAATCCACCGTCTATCAAGTCATCACCAGTGCCGCCAAATAATTTGTCGTTGCCATCGCCACCATTGATGGTATCGTTGCCAGCACCACCATTGAGGGAATTATCCGCAGTGTTCCCGATGATTGTGTCATTGCCAGCAGTGCCAATTAGATTTTCGATGCTGACCAATGTGTCTGTAAGGAGAGAATTACCGGGGAAACTCACTACACCCGTTGCTAAATTAGCATCGATCGGTCCCGAATAGAAAGCATAGGATGTCGTGTCATTTCCCAGACCCCCATCAATGGTATCAAAACCAAATCCACCGTCTATCAAGTCATCACCAGTGCCGCCAAATAATTTGTCGTTGCCATCGCCACCATTGATACTGTCGTTACCAGCTTCACCGAAGAGGGAATTATCCGCAGTGTTCCCGATGATGGTGTCATTGCCAGCAGTGCCAATTAGATTTTCGATGCTGACCAATGTGTCTGTAAGGAGAGAATTACCGGGGAAACTAACTACACCCGTTGATAAATTAGCATTGATTGGTCCCCAATAGAAAGCATAGGATGTTGTGTCATTTCCCAGACCTCCATCAATGGTATCAAAACCAAATCCGCCGTCTATAAAGTCATCACCAGCGCCGCCAAATAATTTGTCGTTGCCATCGCCACCATTGATGGTATCGTTGCCATCATAGCCATAAATGGTATCATCCCCCCAGAGTCCCGAATACCATCCAGTGACTCCTGCTGATGCAGAAGATGGAGTAATGATGTTATTAGAGCCATTTCCCGTAACTAGGGGCATAATTTAGTCCTTCTTAAAATTACATAATTTACACCCTGTGCCACTGTATTTTTAGTCTTGATTGCCAAGGCTTTCAGAAATCGGCAGAGATAAAGTATCCTCTGGAACCCTGATTCTGTCGTTTTTAGTTGCACATTGCGTAATTGTTGCCATTGTACGGCCAAAAGTCTAGAATGGTCATTAATTTTTGTGCATGGTCGGGTCTTCTAACCGAAGGCATTGACGAAAAGCACATCGTATCTGTCCTAGAGGCACTATGAAAAAGCTTAAGCAATACTGGACTGCTGAGGCACTGGAAAAAGACTTAGGCGATCCTCTCAATCCCGATAACCCTCTATCCTACAAGCGGGTGATCGAAATTGATGAGAGCGAAGAATTTCCCCACGAGGAAATTCGCTGGTTATACGACTGGAAACTCCAACACTACTACATTCCCACGGATTGCGGCGGTGAGTTCACCTCTTTTGAGGAATTTGTCGCTTTTGTGCGCGTACTGTCTCGACGGGATCAAACTATCGGCATCGCTTTTACTACCCTATTCTGGTCGTTTTTAAACTGGATGGCGGGAACCCCAGAACAGAAACAGAAGCTCGCCCGTTTTATCATGGATGACTATGGGGCGATGTGTCTGGGTTACTCGGAAAAGGAACACGGCAGCGATCTGATCAATGGTGATCTGACTGCGACGAAGGTGGAAGGAGGTTATATTCTCAATGGTGAGAAATGGCCGATTAACCGGGCGACTATCTCTGGAGTTTCCTTTATTTTGGCGAAAACCGATGCTAACGGCGGGCCAAAGTGTTTAACCCTATTTATGGTCGATAAACGGCAATTAGACCCCGAAAAATACTATAATTTACCGAAAATATACACCCATGGTGTGCGGGCCTCGGATATGAGTGGCATTGGTTTTAAGGATTGTTTCGTCCCTGATTCCATGCGTTTACGCGAGGAGGGAGACGGTTTAGAATTAGCCCTGAAAGGTTTCCAAATCACCCGAATGTTGTGCGCTGCTTTTTCCCACGGGGCAGCCGATACCGCTTTAAGAACTACCCTCGGTTTTGCCGTTAATCGGGTAATTTATAACAAAAATGTGATGGATTTGCCCCAACCCCGGCGCACTCTCGTGGATGCTTTCCTTGACATCCTTATTTGTGATTGCGAGACGATTCCGGCCGCGAGAGGTTTTCATATTATCCCCGAACAGTTTAGCGTCTGGGCTTCGGTGGTAAAATATTTTGTTACTGTCCGTCTGGAGGAGATGGTTAATAGTGTTTATGTGGTCTTGGGATCGCGTTTTTATATGCGAGAAGAACACGAATTCGGCATCTTCCAGAAGCTACTGCGGGATAATTCGATTATCAGTATGTTTGACGGCAGTTCGATCGTCAATCTTCATGCTTTAATCCTACAATTGCGTCCTTTAACCAAATATCGGGCTAAACGCAACTCGCGCACCATGTCGGCGTTAAAAACCCGTTTAGAGGCGATTTTTAGCCTAGAAAAGTCGGTTCCTCCCTTTGAACCCAATAATTTAGAATTATTTGGCCGGGGAATGGATGATTCCCTGCAAGGTTTAGAAATTGCCCTTGATATGCTCGAAGGATTGAAAAATTCTGACGAAGTGGACCCAGAGATATTAGAAAATCTATTGATGTTGGGTAATTTAGTTTTAGAGGAACTAAATGCTCACGATGAAAAGATTAGTCAATCGAAATTCGAGTATGGTCACGACCAATCACCCGAATTGTTCGAGATTGCCAAGAAATACTGCACTTTACACGCCGCTTCTGCTTGTTTACACACTTGGCTTTATAATCGTTCTATCTTGGGGGAATTTTTTGCCCGGGGGGAATGGTTGGTGTTGAGTTTACACCGATTACTGCGAACTCTGCGGCCGCTGCCTTACACTCTATCTGAGGTGTATGTAGAAAATGTTGCCCAAGAACTGCTGAAATTATATCAAGAAAATCAACATTTTTCGATTGTGCCTTTTCAATTAGCCCATTCACAAACTACCGAGGAAAAAACCCATGAACTCCAGCTCCAATCTTAATAATCTCGTACAAAATTGGTTAGTTAAACAGTTAGCTGATCAGTTATCTTTGGATGCTAAAACAATTAATGTGACTGAACCTTTAACCCGTTATGGTTTAGATTCGATCGATGCAGTAACGATGGTGGGTGATCTAGAAGATTGGGTCGGTCAAGAGTTACCTTCTACGCTTTTCTGGGATTATTCTACTATTGAAAAAGCGTCTCTTTTCCTAGTAGAAAACTACGATCTTTCTAATCTTTCCGGTGAGGAAAACCCCGCAGAAGTTGCTCCCGTCGCTGAAAAAGCCGAACCGGCCGCTAGTGGTGGCAAAGGTTGGAGTTTATTCGGTCGTCGTTAATTATCGGTTATCGGTTATCAGTTATCAGTTATCAGTTACTCGGTTATCAGTTATCAGCTTCTGAAGGCAAAAGGCAAGAGTCAAAAGGCAACAGGGGGAATAAATAATCAGTTTGTAATAACTGGATTTAGGATAACTTATAGGATAACTGCGGTAAGTTAAAATATATAAAAAAAGGCGATCGCTTGATCGCCCTTTTCTCCTACTAAATAACAAAAATTATCTCAAGATATACACCAGTAAAAACAGGATAATCCAGACCACATCGACGAAATGCCAGTATAATTCTGCCGCTTCCACACCAAAATGAGATTGACTAGAATAGTGGTCTTTTTGACGAGAACGCCAGAGGACAGATAGAATTAGCACTAAACCGAAGGTAACGTGGAGACCGTGGAATCCGGTTAAGGCATAAAAAGCGCTGGTGAAAACATTAGTTGTCAGACCGAATTCAGCGTGATAATATTCGTATCCTTGACCACAAAGGAAGATAATTCCCATTAGGGCAGTAATACCGAACCACAATTGTAAACCGGCGTTATTATTTTGTTTAATCGCCTTTTGTCCTATGTGCATAACAAAACTACTGGACACCAGAATAATCGTGTTAATTGTCGGTAGGGTTAATTCTAATTCTGGCGTGCCGGCGGGGGGCCAAACGGGTAACATGGTACGGTAGAACAAGAAAGCGGCAAATAAGCCTAAAAAGATGGAACTTTCCGCCACTAGAAACAAAACCACACCGAATAAGCGATGATCCGGGTGGCCATGATGTCCGTGTTCCACTGTTTCCTGATGATAATTGACAGAGAGTTGAGAATCTTCGAGCGTTGAACCTTGCATGATTGAATGTCCTTAGTTTACACAGGAGACGGGGAGCTTTTTGTCAGTGGGAAGTGGGAAGTGGGAAGCTTTTTTTCGGTAAACAGCAATCAGTGAACTGATAACTGATAACTGATAACTGATAACTGATTATTGGGATTCAGCACCCACTTCAGCGAGGAGATCTTGTACTGATTCCGCTGCTTCCGATTCTTCCATATCAATACCGTAATCGTAGGGGCCAGACCAAAGAATCGGCATTTCCTCAAAATTCTCGATAATTGGGGGGGAGGAGGTTTGCCATTCTAGGGTTAAAGCGCGCCAAGGATTACGACCGGCGGGTTGACCTTTAAAGGCACTCCAGACCATATTAATAGCAAAGGGAATACTCGATATACCGAGAATATAAGCCCCTGCGGTACTAAGAACATTTAAATCCTGAAACTGCACATCATACAGGGCAATACGACGGTTCATACCCAATAATCCCAATTCGTGCATCGGCATGAAAGTTAAATTCAAACCGATAAAACTGAGAACAAAGTGGATACGACCGAGAGTCTCGTTATACATCCGTCCGGTCATTTTCGGGAACCAATGGTAAACGGCAGCAAACAGGGCCATTGCCGTACCACCAAATAGTACATAATGGAAGTGACCGACGACAAAATAGGTATCGTGGACGTGGATATCGAAGGGAACAGAAGCCAACATAATCCCAGTCAAACCACCGATGAGGAAGGAAGACAGGAAACCGATCCCAAATAATAAAGACGTATTGAGACTAAGTTTACCGCCCCAAAGAGTGGCACACCAACTAAAGATTTTAATGCCCGTGGGAACGGCGATTAACATGGTTGCCGCCATGAAAAACATCCGTAACCAACCGGGGGTGCCGCTGGTGAACATATGGTGGGCCCAGACGATTAAACCCAAGAAACAGATGGTGAGACTGGAATAGGCGATCGCTCGATAACCAAAAATCGGTTTACGCGCGTGAACCGGTAATATCTCCGATATCGTGCCGAAAAAGGGCAAGATCATGATATAAACGGCAGGATGGGAGTAAAACCAGAACATATGCTGATAAACCACCGGATCGCCGCCGCCGGCAGGGTTAAAAAAGCTCGTGCCGGCGATTAAATCAAAGGACAAGAGAACGAGAGCAGAAGCGAGAACGGGGGTGGAAAGCAGTACCAGAGTCGAGGTGGCCAGCATTGCCCAACAAAATAGCGGCATACTGTACAAATCCATCTCAGGAATCCGCATTTTCAGGATCGTGGTGATGAAATTAATCGAGCCTAAAATCGAAGAAGTCCCGATCAATAAAAGGCTCAAAATCCACAATTCTTCCCCCCATTTGCCGCTAATTAAGCTTAAAGGTGGGTAGGAAGTCCAACCGGACTGGGGTGCGCCGACAAAGAAACTGGATAATAATAGCAGCCCGCCGGGGGGGTTAAGCCAGAAAGCCACAGCGTTAAGACGAGGAAAAGCCATATCTTCGGCCCCAATCATCAGGGGAATGAGATAATTGGCAAAACCCGCCCCAACCGGAACGATCCAAAGAAAGATCATGATCGTTCCGTGCATGGTCATGAATTGGTTATATAGTTCTGGGGAGACGAAATCGGGGTCGGGAGTGGCTAATTCTGTCCGCAGCACTTCCGCGAAAGCACCGCCAATAAAGAAGAAAAGAAAGGCAGTCACCAGATATTGAATACCGATGACTTTATG
Source organism: Microcystis sp. CS-574 (assembly GCF_028329095.1). NCBI lineage: Bacteria > Bacillati > Cyanobacteriota > Cyanophyceae > Chroococcales > Microcystaceae > Microcystis > Microcystis sp. CS-574. Next base: position 41,676 of record NZ_JAQMSY010000242.1, on the reverse strand, counting down.
ATCGGTGCAGAAAGTAAAGTAATCTGTCCACTTGCGGTGATGGATCACCTCGGGAACGGTTGCTGGGGTGGTTATTTCCGTTGATGCTGTCATAAGGCCAAGATTTTAGATGACAAGAAAAATTACATTTGCTGCTGATGGGCAACTTGGGCGAGGATTTCACCGTTTATGCCCATTTCTTCGGTGTAGGGGGTCAAATATTGACTATCAGAGCGATCTTTAGCGGTCATAGCTACGGTTCGATCGCTGTCAACTTCGGCGATCGTGTTATCCTGCACCCATTGGTCGTAATCGGCTTGGGAGTGAACTACAAAGCTAGATTTCATGCCGCCGTGATAGGCCCCGCAAAGTTCCGCACAAATGATCGGATATTGACCAATTTGGTTGGATGTGAACGATAACACCGTTTCCTGTCCGGGGATAACGTCCTGTTTTAGACGCAATTGGGGAACCCAGAAAGCATGGATCACATCCCCTGCTTCCATATTCAGTTGCACGGGACGATTGACGGGAGCGTGCAGTTCTCCGGAAACAATGCCGGTTTCGGGATAGGTGAAGATCCAAGCGTATTGAATACCTTTAACATTGACCACTAGGGGGGGAACTCCTTCACCATCGTAGGAATTGCCGATACCTAGGGCTACTCTGCGATCGCCGCCCAGGGCCATCATCGTGCCGTGGTGATGACCGTGGTGGGCGATTTCTCCTTTGCCACCCTTGGAAATCAAGGGATCGAGACCGCCGATATTGTTATAAATCTCGAAGCTATAGACGGCAAGGATAAAAACGATTACCGTCGGGATGGCTGTCCAGAAGATTTCTAGGGGGACATTGCCCTCCACTGCCGGCCCGTCGGTTTGATCCCCCGGTTTACGGCGAAAGCGAATCACTATATAGATAATCACGCCTTCAACTATTAAAAATAGTCCCGTGGCGATGGTCATCATCAGATTAAAGATATTATCTATCTCCTGAGCATCTTCAGAAGCGGCCACAGGCATTAAGCCATGATTTTGGCCATACCAGAGACTAATTAAGGTTAAGGTGATCCCGAGTACGAGCGTCAGGATACTGCTGGGAATTTTCACGGTCTTTTCAATATTTTTAATAGTGGCTACTTATTCAAGGCTAAAACATGATTCCCCTATAGATGGGAAATTTAACCAGCATCTTCTGAGAATTTTATCTTTTCTTTGGGATCGTTTTCGGGGAAAGTATTTAAAATAACTAATTTTTATGTTTTATTCTGAGTTTATGTAAACAAATGTAACGGAAATGGCCAGAAATCTAAAGAATATCTAAAAGGTTTTACCAGTCGTAAAAAAACTCATTCACAGTGATAACTGACTGGCAAACAAAGCCAGGATCTTTGATGACAGACTCCTTGAGAACAGGCAAACCGATGACCGAATCTGTTTTTAACCCGACACCCCTAAGAGAAACCGGCAATATTCAGGTGTGGATGCGCCGCTTAGTCTGGAAAATTGCGATCGCTACTTTCGCCCTCATGGTGGTGGGCGCTGCCACCAGAGTTATGAACGCCGGTTTAGCTTGTCCCGATTGGCCTCTCTGTTACGGTCAATGGATTCCCAGTCAGCAGATGAATCTACAGGTATTTCTGGAGTGGTTTCATCGTCTCGATGCCTCTTTGATCGGGTTTAGTACGATCGCTCTCGTCGGTCTGTCTTGGTGGTATCGTCGCCATCTTCCTACTTGGCTGTTGCCATCTGCGATCGCCGCCTTGGCTTTAATTCTCCTGCAAGGAGTCCTGGGAGGATTAACCGTCACCCAATTACTGCGATTTGACATCGTAACCGCCCATTTAGCCACAGCTTTGCTCTTTTTTGCCACCTTAATCGTCATTGCTATTTGTCTGACTCCCTACCGTGGCACAGGTACGGTCGGAAAACTAACCGGGATGGGAATGGTCGCCACCAGTCTAGTTTATCTGCAATGTCTCCTCGGCGGTCTCGTCGGTTCCCGTTGGGCAGCCCATCAGTGTTTAACGGTTTCCCAACTCTGCACGGTGATGAATAGCCACATTATCGGGGTTTTTCCCGCCACTATCTCGGTGTTAACCCTAGTTTTCTTCGCTTGGCGAGCTGCCGCTATCCATCCTCTCCTCAAAAAACTAGCTTTTAGCGCCGGGGGATTAGTCGCCCTACAGGTGTTTTTAGGCGTTGCCACCCTGAAACTACATCTCCAGGTGGAACCCTTAACCATTACCCACCACAGCATCGGTGCGCTATTGGTGGGAACCCTCGTCGCTTTTACCACTTTTGCCCTTCGCGATCGTTCTTTCGCGCCTATAAGCCATCTCTAAGGATTTAATCACGATGACTGGAACTCAAGCCCTTCGCCACCACGATAATTTTTTACAAGTCGCTAAAAGTTATTATCAACTCACTAAACCGCGAATTATTCCTCTACTGCTGATTACCACGGCCGCTGCCATGGAAATCGCCTCTAAAGGTCAGGTTTCCCCCCTATTACTCTTTCTTACCCTCCTCGGTGGCACTCTCGCCGCCGCCGCCGCTCAAACCTTAAACTGCATCTATGATCGCGACATCGATCACACCATGCTTCGCACCCGCGCCCGTCCTATTCCCTCCGGCCGCGTGCAACCCCTCCACGCCCTCATTTTTGCCCTCGTTTTAGCTTCCCTTTCCCTAGCACTTTTTGTCTTTTTTGTCAATACTTTGAGCGGATTTTTAGCAATGACCGGTATCGCATTTTATATGCTGATTTATACCCATCTGCTCAAGCGTCATAGTGTCCAAAATATTGTTATCGGCGGCGCAGCCGGCTCGATTCCTCCTCTCGTCGGTTGGGCGGCAGTAACGGGCGATCTCGGTTGGATTCCCTGGATTTTATTCGCCATTATTTTTCTTTGGACTCCTCCCCATTTTTGGGCTTTAGCTTTAATGATCAAGGATGATTATGCAGAAGTGGATATCCCGATGATGCCCGTAGTTAAAGGAGAAGAAGCCACTAGCGAACAGATTTGGCTCTATACTTTAATCGTCGTTCCTTTCACTTTCCTCCTGATTTATCCCTTGGCTGCCTGTGGTGTGGTTTATGGTCTAGCGGCTTCGGTTTTAGGGTTTGTTTTCCTGAAAAAAGCTTGGCAATTAAAACAGAATCCTTTTGATCGAGACATGGCTCGATCGCTGTTTAAATATTCCATTCTTTACATGATGTTATTATGTACAGCTATGGTGATCGATAGTTTACCCATGACCTCTCGTCTCCTCGCTACAATTGCCAGTTTATTCCCCTGTAGTTAATCTCAGTTATCAGTTATCAGTTATCAGTTATCAGATGTGAGTTTTCAGTTCACTGATTACTGTTTACTGAAAAACCCCATCTCCCCAATTCATAATTCATAATTCCCTCCGACTACTGATTGCGACTGAGGGAGTTAATTCGCTCGATTAGTTGCGCTAAGATTTCTTGTAATTGTCGATCTTGATGTTGGGAAAGGTTGATTTTATCACAGCTATAAATAACGGTGGTGTGATCTTTGCCGCCAAATTCTTCGCCAATGCGCGGTAAACTTAAATCCGTGTGTTGACGCATCAAATACATCCCAATCTGTCGAGCAAAACTAATTTCTCGTCGGCGGGAATTTCCCTTTAGATCAGCGATCGAGAGTTGAAATTTTTCCGCTACTACCGCCATAATAATCTCAGGAGAAGTGGCAATTTTGGCCATTGGTGGATTTAAAACCGGCGCGATATTTTCTACCGTCATCGGCAATCCGGAGATAGAAATATAAGTAGTAGCCCGGATTAATGCCCCCTCTAATTCGCGAATATTAGAAGTATAATTAACGGCAATATATTCGATAACTTCTCTTGGGAGACGCAGATTTTCGTACTCGGCCTTTTTTTGTAAAATTGCCATGCGAGTTTCGATATCTGGTGCTTGGATATCGGCGACTAATCCCATAGAAAAGCGAGAAATTAAACGATCCTGTAAACTGGGAATCTGTTTGGGGAGGCGATCGGAGGCTAAAACTACCTGTTTTCCCGCTTCGTGCAGGGTATTAAAGGTATGAAAAAATTCTTCTTGAGTGTATTCTTTTCCTTCAATAAATTGCAGATCATCCACTAATAATATGTCAGCATGACGATAATGATTACGAAAACTTTCCATACTATCTTGACGGATAGCGGTGATTAAATCATTCGTGAATTGTTCCGTCGATACATAAAAAACCTTGGATTGGGGATATAATTCCAGACGATAATGACCGATGGCCTGCATTAAATGGGTTTTACCTAATCCCACACCACCACAGAGAAAAAGCGGGTTAAATTCGCGTCCGGGTAATTCCGCCACCGCTAAAGCAGCCGCGTGGGCCATGCGGTTAGTTGGACCGACAACAAAACGGGAAAAATTATATTTAGGGTTAAGTTGATTACTGGGCGGTAATTCTGATTCTAAGCTACTGTTAGGCTGGAAAATAGCGATCGAATCCCCCTGTTGTGCCGTTAGTTGAATCTCGACGGGATAACCGACGATATCCTCCACTACTTCGGCAATTGTTGACAGATAATTTTTCTGAAGATGGTTAAGAATAAAGGGATTGGCAGCCTGAATTACTAAGCGATCGTTTTGCCATTCTTTAACCGTTGCCGTTTGAAACCAAGTCTCAAAAGCGGGACGGGTTAATAGTAATTTTAGACGCTCTAGGAGATTATGCCAAAGTTGTTGGGTGCTGCTATCCACGGTTAATTTTGATTAACAAAGTTGCTCTAGTGCTGCTGCGGGGAAACCTTATCAGTTTAGCGAGATTTTGCCGTTGACGATAAAATGATTTTCAGAGCGAAACAATTAATCCTTATACAGATGACACAAGTTTTAACAATCACCCAATTAGGAAACCCAATTCTACAGCAAAAAGCACCGGAGATCGATAATCTTCTCGATTCTGACTGTCAAAATTTGATCGATTCCCTGATTACCACGGTGCAAGCTGCCCACGGGGTGGGAATCGCCGCGCCCCAAGTTGCTCGGTCTCTGCGTCTGTTTATCGTTGCTTCTGGTCCCAATCCTCGTTATCCCGACGCTCCGATCATGTCACCCACTGCCATGATTAATCCGCGTATTTTGCAGGTGAGCGAGGAAATGGTCAAGGGTTGGGAAGGTTGTCTCAGTGTCCCCAATTGGCGCGGTTTTGTCCCCCGTCATCAGTGGATTGAGGTGTCCTATTCTGGTCGCAATGGTCGGGAAATCCGTCAAGTTTTCAGGGATTTTGTCGCACGCATCTTTCAACACGAATACGATCATCTGGAGGGAATCCTCTTTCTTGATCGCCTTGCTTCTCCGGCGGATTTATACTCGGAGGAAGAATACCAAAAAATCAGTAATATTGCTGAATATAAGCGTTAACGGGAGAATTAGTTTGAGCATTTGTACTAAAATTTCCAATACGCAGTTTAAATTCAATACAGCTTAGGCGGGGGGATATGATAGTTTTTAGCACCCAACTACACTACTTAGCTAAAAAAACTGATAACTGATAACCCGGGAGAAAATATAATTGTAGCTACCTACCCATTCCTGATTAATTCCTATGGCAGAAGAAACCACCACCCCAGCAACTCCGGCAGCAGAAGCAGCAAAACTGGCTCAACCTGCGGCTGCTAAAAAACCCAAGGAGCCTACCGTTGAGGAAAAACCCTTTGCTGAATTTATCGAGCAGCATTTTCAGCCCGCATTGGCTGCCGCCTTGCAAAAGCTGGGTATAACTGATATAAAGCTGTCCTTTAAACAGGATAAAATTCCCGTGCAGGGCTTTTCTAGCTCTCCCTGTTGGCAGTTAACTGGCAATTGGCTCGGGGGAATGCGTCAATTTAGCATTTATTTTTTAGAAGAAGACATCAATGGCAAAAAAGCTTTTTCTCAAGCTGAGGGCGGTGCTAAACCTAGTACACTTGAATCATTTATGATCGATGAAAGGAAAGTTAGTCTTGATTTACTGTTGTTTTACACCCTGCAACGGCTTAACGGTCAAAAGTGGTTGACAAGAAACTAAAATTGCTGAGGATTAGCGATCGAGAAGGGGGGTAAAATGAGCATAGACGACCACTGCTTATCGATCGCTAATAGTAATTATGCGTGTATTTGTACTACTTTTTAACGCAGGCACAGAAAACGAAGGTATCCACACCATTCAAATGGGAGCTATCAATAAGGTGTTGATGTTTGAATCGGAAGATGATGCCACCCGTTATGCGCTGTTGTTAGAGGCCCAGGATTTTCCGACTCCCACGGTAGAGAAAATTGATTCGGAGGAAGTGGCAGAATTTTGTCGCAGCGCTGGCTATCAAGCGGAAATGATTGAAGCGGGTATGTTGGTAATTCCCCCCGAAAGCAATGCCGAGGAGTTGGATTGGCAAAAAGAGGAAGTCCCCCCCGCCGAGGAGGAGTTTTCCGAGATTCCCGATGCGGAGTTAGACAGCATCCGTCGTCGTCTAGAAGGACTTTTGTAATAAACCTCTTGTAAAAATCGAAAATTGTCCTGCTTGGTTAGGAGACAGGAGACAGTAGCCAGTAGTCAGGAGTTCAGAGTCAGAAGACAGGACAATAAATCAATATTGTTCCCTGTTCACTGATAACTGTTTACTGATAACTGTTCACTGAATATGACAACCGTGGGGGAATTGGGCGAAAATTTGGTGGCGGATTGGTTGCAATTACAGCAATGGCATATCCTCCAGCGTCGTTGGCGTAGTGGCGGCGGTGAAATCGATTTAATCGTCTTATCTAAATCTCAGGCGATTCTCGCTTTTGTCGAGGTGAAAACCCGCAGCGCCGGCAATTGGGATTTAGGGGGCAAATTAGCAATCGATGACCGTAAACAGGGGAGAATTTACGAGGCTGCCCAGATATTTCTCTCCTTTTATCCCCAATGGTCCGATTTAACCTGTCGTTTCGATGTGGCTTTAGTTAGTTGTCAAAAAAGTTCTCTATTAGCTTTACCTGAGTTTTCCCTTGATTATCCCTGTCAGCGACAGGCAGGTTATCAATTGCAGTTACAGGAATATCTCGTGGCGGTTTTCTAAAAACACAATAGGCCCGCCTAGGGAGGCGGGCTTTATCTTGTACAAACGATATGGACTCCTAAAAAATTAACGGACTCAAAATAATAGAGGTTTACGGAAACCACAACAGTCTATCTGTCAACTATCAAGATTTCTCAGTTTACCGACTCAGGTGCTGATTACGGCTCACTCCATCTGTCCTATATCGAGCAACAGAGGCGAAACCATACTTTACTTTACAAACTTTGAGAATCTGCGTCCGATTTAGCTGTTGCGTTGAGCTAGAGCAGGTGGCACAGGCTCTAGGTCTTTTTGCCTGAAAGGAAGTTGAGTCGCTTCCCTTGTGCCTTTATGTTTTTAATATAACACCTTTGTCGGGACTCGATCGAGCTTGTGATTAAAGTTTACATTTATTGATTTTTAGCAAAAATTGCCGTTACAAAACTATGGGAAGTGGGGTGTGGGGTATGGGGAGAATAAATAAAATAATCTCCTATCTCCTGACTCCTATCTCCTGACTCCTATCTCCTGACTCCTATCTCCTGACTCCTGATTAGGGACTGAATCTCCTCTCTGTAGGCAAAAGGAGCGCGACTGAGAGCCTCTTGAAAGAGGGGTTGAGCCTCTTGATTTTTGCCCTGTTCTTTTAGTACGATCGCCGTCGCTAAAATCGGTCGGAAATCGTTAACATCCATCTGTTGAGCTTGTTTATAGGTGTTTAAAGCTTCCGGATAATTTTGCTGCTCGAAATAGATTTTGCCTAAAAGTAACTGAACGGAAACGATATCGATTAAACTAGCGGGATTATTGGGATCGGCAGCGGCTTTTAAAGCACGATCAATCGTGTCTTTGACTAGACTAATCGCCTCGGTATGGCGGTTTTGGCTGAGAAACAAATTAGTTAATCCAGTTAAGGCCCGTAGATTTTGGGGATGGGAGGCCAAAAGGCTGCGATAACTGGCTGTGGCTCCTGCATAGTCCTCTATTTGCTGTTTTGCTTCCGCTAAAAGTAGTAGATAATCGGATTGTTGGGGGTTAAGTTGCGCTAATTTTTCTAAAGGTTCGATCGCTTGCTTTAAATCGCCCTGCTGTAGGCGAATATCTAATAATCCCCGCAAAGCCGTCTGATTATCGGGTTCACGCTCTAAAACCATCTGATAACCCAGTGCTTGACTGGCTAATTCCTCTTGTTTCACTGCGGACAGATGACTCTGGCCCGAGGAGTGCTGACTCTGGAGAATAGAAGCCAATAGCGGCATGATTGAGAAAGACAGCAAGGCAAATAACATCAGGATGAGACCGATGGACAGCCAACGACGGTTAGAGAGAGAGGCTTTCATACACTGGGGTGCGAGGGGACAGACAGGAAAATGTTATGGAAATCTGGAGATTTGATCAGGGGATCGATCGAATTCGCCGCTCTTTATCTCAAATGTCGGGGTGAAGACCCGAAGCGCTTAGTGCGACGGGATGAAACCAAGCGCCAATACAAAACAGCACTTCGACACATTTCGAGGGGCTTCAATGTCAAGGCTCAATAATACGAAGCACGGTTAAAAATAAGCGTCCAGTCTCCTGAAAAAATCTCGAATAACTTCTTCTTTTAAGGGTCTTGACCTACTTAGGCTAAATAGCTACTATATGAGTATAGCGGATAGGGTAATCAACCGCTTTAAAAACCCATGTAGTCTAATCACTACGCTATCTGCACCTTGACAATTAAAGATATGGGGTTCTACTCAATAGTTCTAGTTTCTCACCCGTGAGTAGGTAAAATCTTTACAGGAACTAGACAAAGCAGTATTTGAAGCTAACGTTTCAATTCAAGCAAATTTTGTACCCCCCTTGCCCCCCCAACCCCCCCCCGATGTCGGGGGCAGGGGGGGGAGGCAAGGGGGGACTATCGTAGGGCATACGAAAAGTAATGCTTGGGGAGAGAACCACCTCTGGGTTGGATAACGCAAGGTATCTAGTTTAAGTGGACTCGTTGAACCAAGAATCCCTCGCATGAGCGCGATGGGAGTGTCAATGAGTACAATGGGCAGACAGTCAAGACTCAAAAGGGTTTTGATAAGGTTGACAGTCAGAAGATCATGGTTCTTAATATATTAGATGCCAGTAGATTCGCCCTAGAGGGTTATTGCAACCCCCCAGATCGCGCTTTTGACTTGCTTGATTACTAATTTACTATGTGTCTCCGCCGCTAGGAGTGTGATATGAATCGTCCTGGGAATCGGTTTACCGAATCACCGAAAACCCCCCCGACTCCTGAAGTGGAATTTCAGGAAGTCCCCCTTGAGTCCCCCCATACTGAGGCTGACTCAGCCGTAGAGTCAGCCACCCCCGAAGAAGTCAAACGTCAACAACCGATCCCCCCTCCCAGTCATCTGCGGCAGTATCGGGCGATCGGTCTCGTCTATGGCCATTATCAGCGATCGGAGGAACAATTAACTAAAGGCAATATTTTAACTGCCGATGGTACTCTGATCGATTCTGTGATTCTCGGTCGGGTGATCAGTTTGGTTAAAAATCATCTCGATCTGGAAAAACCCCATCTTTGGGTGGTTTATCCCCGCACCCGTCAGGAAAATGATGCCCTTCATGTTCAGATTGTCGGTGTTTGGGAACCAGAAACCCTGAAAAAAGAGGATGATCAGGAGATAGAGCCTCTACCCGCTTCTACCCCGGGTTATTTTTCGATTCGAGGCGAAGTCATCTTTACTGAACGGGAAAATCAAGCGGTAGTGGTCAAAATCCGACAAATGCCCAAAACTGAAGCGGACAAACCCAAGTTTTTTAAACTAAAATTGCGCGGCACTTTACCAGGTAAACCGATCGGTCGTTTTTGGGATTTTCAGATACAACTGAAAGGAGATGCCTTAACCATTTTGGAAGGTTTAGACCTCGGTTTTGCCAGTAAGAAAAAACCGATGGGTAAGGGAGGTTTTAAAAAGCCTTTTGATAAAAATCGTCATCCCTCGGCCGATAGATATTCTCGACCGGAAGGGGAAGGAGAAAAGCGACCTTTTGCCCCCGGACAATCCCCTATCCCTCGGCCTTCCCGATCCAAACCCCTATCGGAAAACTAATTTTTTCTAAGGATGGGTGCAGAACCCATCCCTAGGTTTACAGGTTTTTTTTCAGGAGTTATTTGCTCCTTAGTATCTGGGAATACGAGCGCGGATTCTATAACCATAATCCGTTCCTAAAATCTCGACGATAAAAACCGCCAACTGAGTGCCTAAAGTTGCTTCATCAACAGAATCAAAAGAGTAATAATCTTTTATTAACCACTCTTGACCACCATTAACTAAAGTACATCTAAATGTACCAAGAGATTCGGCAATTTCTGTATATTCTGTATAGTTTCTCGTTCTTACTTCGCCCCTACTATCTGCCCTCAAACATAATTGATTAAGTTCTGCATAAAATTTGGCAGGAATTTTGTCTAAATCACCCCCTTTAGTCGCCCAACGCACAAAAAGATGGAAAGACCAAGGAAGATTGAGATAAACTAGATAACATAAAACCAGAATAGTTGTTAAATATAAGGAGGAAGTCAAGAATTTATTATATTTCCTTTTTCGGGATCGATTTAAATGGTTAGCTAAATCTAGCTTTGATTTTCTCATTTTAATTAGTAAAAAATAAGATGTATAAAAAAATCCTGCGTTTTGCTCCGATTATCCTGTCCTTGAGTTTGTTTATTCTAGCGGTCTGGGCAATTAGTCAAGAATTTAAACACTACACTTTTGCCCAACTCTTGGCTAGTTTGGATCATATTACCACAAGTCGTAAGCTAGAAGCTGTTTTTTGGATGGCTTTGGGTTATTTGTCGATGACGGGTTATGATCGCCTAGGTTTTTATTATATCAATCATCCCTTAGCTTTAGGCACTATTATCCGTACTGCTTTTATCAGTTATGCCCTTGGTAATACCATTGGTTTAACCTTATTTTCTGGGACAGCGATCCGTTATCGTTTCTATACTCCTGCGGGGGTGGGGGTGGTGGATATTGCCAAAGTCATCACTTTTACCCATTTAAGCTTTTGGTTAGGAATGTTAGGGATTGGTGGTGTAAGTTTCCTCGTTGATCCCCAACGGATTCCTCAACTTTTAAAATTACCTTTTTTAACTACTAAACCTTTAGGAGTAATTTTTTTATTGCTGGTTACGGGCTATTTTTTCTTGACTCTCACTTATAAAAAACCGATAAAAATCGGCAAAGAAAATATCTATTTACCCTCTTGGACTCTTTCCTTGGCTTTGATTTTGTTGACTTTTATTGATTGGATATTAGCCGCTAGAGTTCTATATCTTCTACTCCCAGACAACCATAATACTTCGTTTTTAGGATTTTTCGGTCTCTATGTATTTGCCATGACAGCAGGGGTATTAAGCAATGTGCCGGGGGGAATAGGTGTTTTTGAGTTTATCATGCTGAGATTACGCCCCGAATATGTATCTAATGCCGAGCTTTTCGGTTCTTTAATCGCCTATCGAGCTATTTATTATTTCCTGCCTTTAATTGTCGCTTTTGTCTGGTTATTGGGTTACGAAGCTCGCAGAAAATAAGACCCGCAAATTAGCTTAAACGGACAAAAAAAGTCCCCATGCCGTCATAGCTGGGGAGCATCAATCTAGTAGGCTAAAGTTTCTAAAGTTTCGCGTAGATAGGAACAAATGCGAGCATCAGCATCGTCTCTATTTTTACCTGATTCTAGTTGTTCTTGCTGCCAACGCCGAAAACCGGAACTAGCGGCGATGGCTTGTTTTAAATGCTCCCAAGTGTGATGATCTTTGTGAAGTGGGGTGTCGGAAAATGTGGTGGAGTTGCCCATCTTTACCTCTGGTGGTAGGGTTGCACCTTTTAACATAACTTAAAAATGGCTGGAAATTCTGATAACTGGGACACAATTAGCCAGAAAAAGGTGTTGCCTAGCGGGAAAGCTGCGGGGATGCCAACACCTTTTTTGAGGAAATCTAGCGGATTTTTAGGAGATTTTGCTGGTTTCTGCCGCTTCTTCCACTTCCACTGCCTGATTTAAAGCTGCGGGGGGAATGGGGATAGGAAATACCGCCGGCAGGTTACCGGTGGTATCTTCAGGAGGCTGCGCAGAGTGAAAACGACGGTAGCTTAAAACACCAGCTAGGGTGATTGCTCCTGTAGCGGCGGCAACCCCTAAAATAAGTTTGTTAGGATCCACATGGAAGGTGGTATTGCTGCCCAAAATGCCTTTAGCTTGAGAGAAAGCACAAGCGGAGGCGCTGCCGGCATCAAGAGTACCTAAAACAATACCACTGACGAGGGTGGCACTGACGGCGATGGAGGTGAAAAAAGTTTTCTTCATAATTGCCTTGGGGATAGGTTGTCAATAGCGATTATCCTTGCATTATAGATATCTAAATCACAATTGTCTATTTTATTTCTTTTGGTGACATTGAAATAATTTTGTTTAAGAATCATGAATTATCAATATCGTGTCGGGGGTAGTCTTGCTTATAACCATCCTACCTATATCGAGAGAAATGCCGATCAAGAACTGTTAACGGCGTTGAAAAATGGTCAATTTTGCTACGTTTTTAACTGTCGTCAGATGGGCAAATCCAGTTTAAGGGTACGAGTAACTCATATTTTACAGCAATTGGGCAGGGATTGCGCGTCCGTAGATATAACCAGTATTGGTAGCAATGATAATTTATCCCAATGGTATAACGGCGTGATCACCCGTTTGTTTTTAGGATTTAATCTGACGGGAAAAATTAATCTTAAATCCTGGTTGCGCGAGCGAGAGGATTTACCCCCCGTGCAGCGTTTGGGACAATTTATTGAGGAAGTTTTATTAGTTTATTGTCGGGGAGAGAAAATATATATTTTTATTGACGAGATTGATAAAATTCTCAGTTTACAGTTTTCTCTAGATGACTTTTTTTCCCTGATTCGTTATTGTTATAACCAAAGAGCGGAAAATTCCCAGTATGAAAGAATTACTTTTGCTTTATTCGGTGTGGCTACCCCAGCAGATTTAATTCGCGAAAAGACGCAAACATCTTTTAATATCGGCCAAGCGATCGAATTAACGGGATTTAATCTTGCAGAAATTGCTCCTCTAGCTGCGGGATTATCCGGTCAAAGTAATTATCAACCCGACTGCTTAGAAAAAATTATTTTTTGGACGGGAGGACAGCCATTTTTAACCCAGAAAATCTGTCAGCTATTGCGGGAAAGTAATTTAGATATTGAGACGCTGATCAAAGAAAGAATTATTAATAATTGGGAATCTCAAGATGAACCAGTGCATCTGCGAACTATTGCCGATCGCTTGTTAAGAAATCAAGACAAAGCGGGTCGTTTGTTAGGCATCTATCAACAAATTTTAGAAAAGGGATCAATCCTGTGCGATGATAGTCCAGAACAAGGGGAATTAAGGTTATCGGGGTTGGTGGTAAAAAAGGATAATAAATTAGTAGTTTATAATCCTATTTATCGAGAAATATTTAATCTCAATTGGGTGGAAAAACAATTAGAGCAATTGCGTCCCTACTCAGAAGCGATCGCCGCTTGGCAACAGTCTAATTATACCGATGAATCGCGGCTTTTACGCGGAAAAGCTTTAAATAATGCCCTCGATTGGTCTCAGGGAAAAAGCTTAAGTAATCTTGATTATCAGTTTTTAACTGCTAGTCAAAATCTTGATAAAAGAGAGGCAGAAATTAGTCTAGAAACTCAGAGACAAGCTAATAAAATTCTAGCAATTGCTCACCAAAAAGCTACGAAAAGAATTCAAATTGGCTCGGTAATTTTAATTGCTTCTCTTTTGGGTTCTCTCTTAGCTTTTATTCAGGTAAAACAAGCGTGGCAGCAAGTAGAAACCGCTCAATTAGGTATTCAATTACAGCGCAAGGGTGATAGTGATTGGCAACAATTTCAATTTGAACAATTAGAATCTTTAATTGCGGCCATGCAAGCAGTCAATAGTTTAAAAAATATCGTTACTGATGGGCAAACCTTGAGTAAATATCCTGCTACAAGTCCAATTATTACCCTACAACAAATTTTAGATCGTATTCAAGAAAAAAACCAACTGCAAGGACACCGGGGAACTATTTATAGTGTTAGTATTAGTCCTGATCGTCAAAAAATAGCCACTGCTTCCCAAGATGGGACGGTAAAAATTTGGAATCAAAAAGGTGAGAATATTCAAACTTTGACAGGTCATCAGGGAGCAGTTTATAGTGTTAGTTTTAGTCCCGATGGTCAAAAAATCGCCACTGCTTCCGAAGATAAAACCGCCAAAATTTGGAACTTGCAAGGGCAAAATTTAGTCACCTATCCTGACCATCAAGAATCAGTTTATAGTGTTAGTTTTAGTCCCGATGGTCAAAAAATTGTCACCACTTCCAGGGATAAAACCGCTAGATTATGGAATTTATCAGGTGAAACTTTACAGGTATTTAAGGGACATAAAAGATCGATAGATGCAGCTAGTTTTAGTCCCGATGGTCAAAAAATTGCCACCGCTTCCCGGGATGGTACGATTAAAATCTGGGATTTATCAGGTAAAATTATCTTGAGTTTAGGTCAAGAAAATATTGAGGCTTTTTATAGTGTTAATTTTAGTCCCGACGGTCAAAAAATTGCCGGGGCAGCGGCCGATAAAACTGCTAAAATCTGGGATTTAGAGGGAAATTTAATAGCTACTTTCCGGGGACATCAAGATTTTGTCAACAGTGTTAATTTTAGTCCTGATGGACAGTTTATAATTACTGCATCTAGTGACGGTAGTGCTAAAATTTGGGGAATGCAAGGGGAAGAAATAACTACTCTCAGAGGACATCAAGAATCAGTTTTTACTGCTGTATTTAGTCAAGATGGAAAAGAGGTGGTAACTGGATCGAGTGATGAAACGGCTAAAATTTGGCAGCTGAACAATTTAAATAAAACTAGGGTCGATAATACCAGCGTTAGCATTAATTCCCAGGGCAATATTATCGCTATTGCTAACAAAGATGGTCAGATTACTTTACTCGATTCCCAGGGAAAAAAAATTAGAGAATTTGCCACAAAAATGCGCTCAATCTATAGTATTGCTTTTCATCCTGATGGTAATCAGATAGCGATTACAGGAAGAAATGGAAAAGTACAAATCTGGAGTCAAAAAGGAACAATGCTTCAAGAATTTACTGCTAGTCAAGTACCGATTTATAGTCTTGCTTTTAATGGAGAGGGAACAGCAATAATCACGGGAACAAGCGAGGGAAAAGTTCAATACTGGCATTTAGGTAATTATCGGCCTCAATTAATTAATTCTTGGACAGTTGATGATAGTATTATCTATGATTTGGTGTTTTCTCCCGATCATCAAAAAATTGCTACCGCTACTCGGGGAAAGATTAAAATTTGGGATTTGCAGGGCAATCTTTTAAAGGAGATTAAAACCGATTCTTTTCCCGTTTATGGAGTTAGTTTTAGTCCCGATGGTGAGAAAATCGCTGCTATTTCAAGGGATGGTACAGCTAGACGCTGGGACATTGACGGAAATTTGCGCTCCGAGTTTAAAATAGAAGAAGATATCGTCTATGGGATCACTTTTAGTCCTGATGGTCAAGAAATTGTGATTATTTCTAGGGATGGTCAAAAGCATCGCTGGCCCTTAGAAACAGAATATAATTATTTACAAAAATTGCTCGATCGAGGTTGTTTTTGGTTAGAAGATTATCTCAGGACTCGTCCCGAAAAACGAGAAGCTCTATCCCCCTGTACTGGGAAAATAAAACCATTCACCTTTTAAACTTGGTTTGACTGGGTGGGGGGTGAAGGTTAAATTAATTAGTTAATTTCTTGATCTCTTCGGTTTGTCTTATGCAACGGACAGGGTTATAAGGGATGAAACCCTTATAGAAACAGACATTACTGCAATTTTTGTCAATTGTTTGCAATCTGGAGCGAACTAATCAATTAAATCTCTTGCTAGATCAGGATTTAGTCGATTTATGTCTCCATATAGAATCATACCAAGTAACGAAGAACCCAACATTTTTGGTTTTAACGCTAGAATTTTATCTAAACTTTGTCACTTTAATGAATTCAGATGCTGTAATTTTTAACTCTCCATCCAAGTTTCTCACGGTGTACGATCTGAGTTCTCTTTGGGTTGAACCATCGGGATAAACATAAGTATTTTGTCCTATAAAGTTTATCGAAGTATCTGTTCTCGAAGTAACTTGTAAATCTTCGACAGTTACTCTTTTAAATTGACTGAAGAAGCTAGGAGAAGAAAATGACTCTGCCAATTGTGGGCTATATAAAGACCTTGCCTGATCGAAGTTTTTTTCTGAAAGCGCATAGTACAGATTTTCAATCAGGGATATCGCTTCGCCTTCGTTGATATCTTGATTGACACTTTCACTAGGAACAAAAGTTTCTGATTTCTGACGCGCTGCTTCCAGTCGGGCTTCTGCTTCTTGTCTCCTTCTTTGTTCTTCTGCAAGTTGTTGTTCTGCCTCTTTTCTTCGACGTTCGGCCTCTTCTCGTTGGCGCTGTTCCGCTTCTAGACGTTGTTCTTCTCTGGCTTTCAATTCGGCTATTTCTCGATCGCTCGCCTGTTTTTGCTGTTCTTGAAAATGCACTACACTGCCCGCTAATGCCAAAACTCCCACTGAGCTAATAGCGATCGCAATCTTTGTCCAATTGTTTGAAGGTGAAGGAGGCGTTGGCGGGGGTACTGGCTGAGAAGGAATGGTGACGGGATTGACAGGCAGTTGCACGGGGATAGTTGAAGAAACCGAGAAAGAGGAAGTTGGTTGCCCGGCAGAATCTGGTACAGGAGTCGGGATTGGCGTAGGAACTGGCGTAGGAATTGGTGGATCCGATGAAGGGTTGGTTTTAAGGTCATTGCTTGAAATCACCCCCAAAGCTAAAGCCCAGGATTCCACTGCCCATCTAGCGGCCTCTTCAGCTAACCCCAGATTATCTTGCAGTTTTTTGGTTAGTCGTGCTAAAAATACTACTGGTGGCGTACTATTTTGCGAGGCCAGTAAATCGGCGGGGACTCGTTCTTTCAGTGCGCCCACGAGAACGGCAATTTCCTTCTGATACTGTCCACATAAGTCTCGTAGCAGTCCCTCACAGCGTTGTGGTTCATCACATAGAGAACGACCATATTGAATAATAATTTCCTTGAGTTTTTGACGGGGTAAATCATTCATCAGCAAATTTCTCCTGCTACTGAACCAAAGTTGATTTTTGTTGCAGCCGCTAATTTAATGTTGCGTCCGGGATCGATCTGCTTTTGCTCTCCACTTGGAAGTGTTGCTATCCAAGATCGACAGGAACAGTTTTTTAAGCCTAAAATCGTTGGGTCTTTAGGATTATGACTGACTTCAGCCACTATATTATCAGCGTTCTGAGGTTCTAATCCTGGAATTTCCTGTGGGCTTAATCGAGTCCCATCTGTTAAGGTAATAACTCTGCGGTTCAGGCGTAGGGAAAATTGATTCTGAGATTGCAAGACTGTCTGGGAAGGATATTGAGACGCTAAGTCTGGGGAACTGCTAGCAAGCTGGGGTGAAGCAGCTGCAGCACAAACGACAATGGCAATTGCTCCCACCATTTGTTGGTCTCCCGGTCGCACTGTGTGGGTAGTCCCAGCAGGGATGTCTTCACAGAGAATTTGCCCCTGAGTAAGTTGGTAACGCAGGGCAACAGGTGGCGCATTGCGAGCGTAAACGGTACAGATATTGGGGTCGCCACCGATGCTGACAGGCTCAGAGCCAAGGCTGACTGTTCGACTTTCTTTGGGGTTATAACGGATTTCCAGCCACACTTCTCGGAAAGCTGTCTCAATAATCGCAATCATCAAACCAATGCAAAAGCCAATGGCAGCACTGCCCAACAAGCGGGCTGCTGTCTCGGAACTCCCACTGACGACAGCTAACAGGACAAATAGACCTCCACCTAATATACCGCCCGCTAAACCGCCTCCCATGCCGCGAATTTGCCCTAAATTGGGGATGCGGAAACTCAAACCCAGTCCTAGTAAGACTCCGGCGATGCCCCAACAGATAATTCGTAAGAATTCAGTCGGTCCAATACTGGAGTAGAGGTATTCAGCGATTCCCCCTGCGATCGCTCCTGCTAGGAAACCTACCCAGATACCATCTCGGATAGCCTTGCCTAGTTGTAGTCCTCGTTTGAGATACTGAAAAGAGGCACTCAGTAAAGCAATAGCAATGCCCGCACCAATCAGTCCAAACCAGATACTGGATGTAAAAACTTTCGCGCTTAAGGAGTTATAAGCTTGCTGTATCATCAGAACAAAAAAAGGTTCAGCAATTAAAGCACCAATAGCTCCGCCCCCTGCACCCCAGATGGCAAACTGTATCGCTTTTCCGAATCCGGCTATGATATTTTTATTCATGGCTGTCTTTCCTCCTAATTCATTTAATTCAAAACTACATTTTGGTTATTTTGTGATAAGCAAAAGTTCCTTGAACTCCTTGCCAGAAAAAATAAATAAAGGCAATAGATACTATTAAACCTAGCGGATCTCCTTTTAATATTTCCCACAAAAGTATTTTGCTAAAAATAAAATAACCAAACATAATAACAGCACAAATTCTACTTTTTTTATAAATCCCGAAGGAAAGTCCAAAAGTTAAGACAACATCTATAAACAGATCTGGAATGTTCAAGAATAAAGTTCCAAGCAAGGTCATTACTCCCGAAATAGTGCCAGTTATCCAAGCGGTTTTAATTTGGTTGTTAGCTTTTTTTAAACCTAAGGTATTTTCTGCTGCTGTATCTGTTTCTTTCCTCGAAACAATGTTGTTTGGTAGAGAAGACAAATTATTGGAAGTTATAGGTATTTGTTTGACATTTTCTTGCCGATATTGAGGAGGAACTTGAGGAGGTGGAGAAGACAAGTCAACTGGTGCGGTATCTGCTTCTGAAATCACCCCCAAAGCTAAAGCCCAGGATTCCACTGCCCATCTAGCGGCCTCTTCAGCTAACCCCAGATTATCTTGCAGTTTTTTGGTTAGTCGTGCTAAAAATACCACTGGTGGCGTACTATTTTGCGAGGCCAGTAAATCGGCGGGGACTCGTTCTTTCAGTGCGCCTACGAGAACGGCAATTTCCTTCTGATACTTTCCACATAAGTCTCGTAGCAGTCCCTCACAGCGTTGTGGTTCATCACATAGAGAACGACCATATTGAATAATAATTTCCTTGAGTTTTTGACGTGGTAAATCATTCATCAGCAAATTTCTCCTTCAACTGAACCAAAGTTAATTTTAGTGCCAACCGTAAGCTTGATGCTGCGCCCAGGATCGATTTGCTTTTGCTCACCGTTAGCTAAAGTTACAGTCCAAGCTCGATGGGAACAGTTCTGTAGCCCCAATACACTAGGATCTTTAGGATTAGGATTCACCTGTGCTACCACACCATCAGCACCTTGAGGTTCTAATCCCGGAATCTCTCTTGCAGTTAAGCGAGTTCCATTCGTTAGAGAAATGACTTGTCTTTTAATGTGCAAGGAAAATTGAGTCTGAGGTTGAGAATAGGAAGGGGAAGACCTATCCTGATAAGCTTCTGGAGAAGCACGATTAAGATCGCGGTAGGCTAATTGATCTGGTGCATCGGCACTGCGAACAAAGACGGTAAGATTGCCCACTCGCTGATTATCCCCTGGTTGGAGTGGCTGAGTTACCCCAGTGGCGATATCTTCGCAGAGGATTTGACCTTGGCTGAGTCGGTAACGCAGGGCAACAGGTGGCGCATTCGGGGCGTAAATAGTACAAGCTTTGGCATCGCCACCAATACTGACGGGTTCGGCTCCCAGATTGACTGTGCGGCTCTCTTTGGGATTGTATTGAATCTCCAGCCAAGCTGTACGAAAAGCGACTTCAACGAAAACGACCATTAAGCCGATAAAAAAGCCTAAAATAACCGCTCCAACTAAACGACCAGAGGCATCACCGGCACTCTGGGAAACCAACAAAAAGGCTAAAGCACCAAAGAAACCGCCGATCGCGCCAGCAATAGTCGCTCGTTTTGCTTGTAGGTTAGAGATGAAAAAGCCCATCCCCCTTCCCAAAAGCCCTCCCAAAAGCGTCCAGCCAGCGATCCAGCCAGCTTTAGCGAGGATTTCTGACTGGGCAACTAAACTCAACAGTGCTTGAGCAGAACCACCAGAAACGAGGCCTGCTAATAGCCCTCCTGCAAGTAAGATAGTGCCTTGACGAGTGGATAAAAACGGACGATGAAGATAGAAGTTTTGCCCGATTGCTAGGGCAAGAGATAAGCCAATGGCAAGCAAGGCTGTCCATAGACCGACAATAAACACCATATACCAAAACTGCTGGGCGTTAGGCTGCTGTTGTGCTGGTTTTGCTTCAATGGTGAATTCATAAATGGGTCGCTTTGGTTGACCATGAGAAATAGAACCAGAAAATTCTTGACTATTCCCCTCTACTAATACACCGACCGTAAAGGCAGTTGGGTCAGCATCGCCATGATTGGCATAATGATTGACAAACACCTGATATTTTCCTTTTGGTGCGCCTCCAGCAGGCCAGTAAATGTTTTCTACTGGCTCTTTTGATTGCCGTCCACTTGCGTTCATATCAACGTCAAGTTCGCCTCCTGATTGCGATCGCTTGTGCGAGTAATAAATCTCCTCTCCTGATGGATCGATACAATGTATATCTAAATCGTTGTAGTTATTCCATAACAGAGAAAGCTGAACATCCCCTGTTTTAGCTCCCTCTCTTTGCAGTCGTTTAGTCAGTTCTGGATTAAACACAAGTGCAGGTGTCGAGGCTTCTTGTTGTGTTTGTGGCAGCATTGTCCAAGATAAGAACCATTCACCCAATAACCATCCGATTAGGCAACCAAAAGCCCCTAATAAGCCGAATAAGAGAACCTTTTTCCAACTTGATGATTGTCTCATGATCGCACCTCTCCTTGAACTGAACCAAAGTTAATTTTCGTGCCAACCGCAAGCTTGATGCTGCGCCCAGGATCGATTTGCTTTTGCTGCCCGATAGGTAAAGTAGCTATCCAAAATTGATTGGAACAGTTTTGCAACCCTAAAATGCTGGGATCTTTGGGATTAGCATTCACTTCAGCGACTATTCCATTAGCACTTTGCGCCACCAACCCAGGAATTTCCCCTGCCTGCAACCGAGTCCCGACAGTTAAAGGAATTGTCTTCTGCTGAATCCGCAGCGAAAAGGGAGCTTGAGGTAGGATAGGTGGATTGTAATACTGAGTCGCCCAATTCTGAGAACGAATTGGTGAAAGTTGCCGAGCTTTCAGAATGGCTGCCATTAAGAAGGTATAAGCTAAAATTCCGGCAAAGGCAGTGACGAGATTGCTGATAGCACCAGAAGCGTTCCAAAGGGCGTGCAGTGCTGATGCTGTCAAGTAGCCTATAGCCAAGATTGACCAACGTCTAGACGGTTTCAGGACGCTTAAGCCAATGAAATAACCAAAATAGCCGCTATAAGCCATGTGTCCGGCTACAGAACCAATAATTCGAGGAATGAGTAATTGTATCCCGATTAATTCTCCTGCGCCTTCCCCTGCCTGAGTTGCTACCTGCTGAATCGCTCCAGGCACATACTGTCCCAGGGTTTCTAGGAGGGTAAAGCCAGCAGCAGAGGCAGTTGCTAAGAGAATGCCATCAAGGGGTTCCCAGACACCCACTCGCTCTCGCCAAGGGGTTCTGAGCATTCGTCCTATCCCCAGCGCAAGGAAGACAGGTATGGCTTTGAGGAGTTCTTCTGCCATGCCTGCACCAAAAAAATAGTGGATAAACGAAGAAAGAAATCCTATTTCTGTTCCTTCTGTCGGTATTTCTCCTGGCAGGATTTGACGGAAAACCAAGATAAATAGCGACCAAATAGGACTGAGCAAGAGTAAAACGGTAGTTATTGCCGATCCTATCAGCAACCACCAGGGTTTTTGTTTGCCGCCCAATTGATAGACGAAGTAGTAGCCTGCCCCAATCAGATAGACTGCTAATAGGGCATTGAATAGGTCAGGATTACCGATCGCAGCAAATAGTCCGACGACTAATAAGACGGTAAGGACACCTGGTATCAGGTAAGCTTTTTTAAATAAATCCTGCCTTGTTGCGATGATGGGCAGCATTTGACTTAAATGAAGGGAGTCGCCAGGTTGGATATTTAAAGGACGACCAGGAAGTCCTGGATTGCTAACTTGACATTCAAAGACGAATTCTACACCCTGCTGACCGAGAGAAATGCGATCGCCTAATTGTAATGTCCGACAACCTTGCAGTCGCTGGTTATTAATATAAGTGCCATTGGAACTCCCTAAATCACAGATTTGCCAAGAAGGGGGACTTCCTGAAGGCATGACGGGACGAATTTCTAGATGGCGGTTAGAGACTCCTGGATAATTGGTGGAGTTGAGAACAATTTGACAGTTTGGCTCTCGTCCAATGACAAGAGATTGATTAGTTAATAAGGGATGATGAGTAGGGGCAGTGTGAGCGGCTGCTTTAGGGTAAATTTGTCTTAAATAAGCGTTGTACTGAGGTTGTTGTGTCATTGGATTTGCCTATTTTCATTGAGGTAAGTGAGGTATTTCTTTATAAATAAAAAATTGGTAATGGCTGCAAAGGACAATTGGCTCTTCTCGACTTTGTGTGATAATTTTTGCTTATGGAATCGTGAAATACTTATCGGGTAACACTTTTAGGACTATTTTGTCGAAGAGACTATCAGTATAGACCTCGTTTCCATACAGAAACCAGAAGAGCCGACAATTTAATTTAAGGACAGAAATTTCCTTCCGGTACTGCCCACAAAAAACCTTGAGTAGAGCTTGACAAAGTTTAGGATCGTAGTAAACTGAATGACTGTACTGGGTAAAGATTTCTTTGATTTTTTGTCCTGGTAAGTTGTTCATATTTTTTAACACTCAATTGAAGATTAGTGAAATAGTGAAATAGAAGATTATTCTGTATAATTTTTATAATCTTTAAACTTATAGTCATTGACTCCTGGGAAAACCAAAAACTTAATGGCATTAACCTTATAATTATCACCAGAGCATTCCATTTCATCAGACTTTTCAAATTCAAATCTTGTGTTGGTAGCACAAAATGAAAAATCATCAGATTCCCACTTAATATTGTTTATTTGTCCATGAATGTAGATATCTCCTCGCTCGTTAAAATCTACCAAAACTTTTGTACATTCTCCTTTTTTAATATTCCACCATCCTCTTGATTTCCATCCGTCTCCGTCCCAATACATAATTGCAGCATCAATTATGTCATTAGAAGTTTGATTGCAAAGGTTTAAATAAGTATCTCCAGATATATTAAGATTATTCTCCAGATTATTCTCAACATTTTCTAGAGTATTTTGAAAATTTTGTACTTGATTATAAAGCAAATTTCTCTTATTTGTAATATTCTCAACTTTTTGATTATGTTCAGTTATAATATTCTCAACTTCTTGATCATGTTCAGTTGTCAGATTCTTGATTTTTTTATTATGTTCAGTTATCAAATTTTCATTTTTTTGATTATACTCAATTGTAAGATTGTTCAAATTTTCAGTAAGATTGACCATTTGTTGATTTTTTTGATAAGCATAAATTCCAAGCAAAAAAGCTGCTAATGCTGAGATGCCAGCCAATATAGAAACAAAATTGGCAGCAAACTTATGGGCTGATTTCTGATTAATATTTTGCTGTTGTCTGGCTGTTGTTATTGCCTCATTTAGCTTGCCTACTTCTTGTTTCCATTGCTGTATTTCTTGCTGAGATTGATCTAATTTTTTTTTATATTCTTCTCTTTGTTTTTGCTCTTTTTCTGCTTGTTGTTGTCGTTCTAAAATTAATTGTTGTTGACTCTGAAAGTCATTTTTAGTTCGTGGTTGGGAAATCACCCCTAATGCTAATCCCCAAGAATCTACAGCCCAGTAAGCAGATTCCTCAGCTATTCCTAGCTCATCTTGTAATCGCTTTGTAAGCTTGGATAAAATAACTGCTTGAGGAATCTGATTCTGGGATTTTAGTAACTCGGTAGCCACGCCTTTTTTAAGAGCATTCACTAAAAGAAAGACTTCCTTGCTATATTGCCCACAAAAGTCCCTTAGTAATCCTTCACAGCGTTGAGGGTTGTCAGAAACATCCTGTCCGTACTCGGTAATAATTTCACAAAGCTTTTGTCGAGGTAACTCGTTCATAGGTCTTTTCCTGCGCTCAGGTTTTCGATGTAACAACTAATTTGAGCTTTAGTTCCACACCAAGGACAGGTATGAGTATCCTGTTCCCCTCCACAAGACACTTTATTACAGCGAGAGAATAAAGAACTCCCGCATTTAACAAAGCTCTTTTGTTCGCAGTAAGAACAAACCCGATAAGTATCATCTACCACGATATTAGGAGTAGTCATGGGGTTTCTCTCATTTTCAGTCTCTAGCATTAGGCCTTAAGAATAAATAAACTTTACAGATAAAACTCTTTCTACCCTTTTGAGAAAAGCTGAAACATGATTAAGTGTAAAACTTATTTATGCTTACTACGGTGGAATAGGTGTTGGTACTTGGGATGGTGTTGTTTCTGGTGGGGGAGAGGAGGTATTGGAAGGACTATTGAGAGGTTGAGATTGACCTTCCTCTCCGCTCTTTGGCTCTTTCAGTTCATTCAACATCTTCTCAACCTTATTAAGACGAAAAAAAAGGTAACTACTGAAGGCATTACTAATTAAAAAAGTACCCATTATTAAACTAAAGCCCCATATAAAACCCCAATAAACGGCTTTTTGAATTGTGTATTGTTGTTGTTTTAGATCATTTACCTTACTCTCAAATACCGAGATATTCTCTTGTTGTCTCATGTTGGACTCCTCAACTAATATAACTTTCCTATCTAAATCTTCTACACGGTCTGTTAGATAATCCCGATCATCGGTTTCAAGTCTTTTAATCATGCCTAGAGTGATGTCATCTCCGCTGCCTTTTTCTGAAGTCTCTTGAAGAAATCCTTCTAATTTTTGTCGGACTTCTTCAGTCAGATTTGACTTGAACATCTGTCGATAATCTTGACCAATTTTGAAGAATCCTTCGTCAGTAGAAAAAGAATTGGAGTAGCCATCAGTAGAAACCAGAATTAAAGCAGGCATTTGTTTGGGCGTACCTTTCGGATACTGTTCTAGGTGAACCTGAAATTCATTCCATGCCTTATTCATACAGAGTGAAGTTGTCTCATTGGCAATTAGGTTGGGATCCCGCTCCAAAGGTCGAGTCGTATTTCCCTTAGAATCCACCTCAAGAATGTCCCCATCACCTAACTGAATATAGACAATGAAAAACTCGGTCACTAAAACTGCCAAGACGGTGGCCCCATAAGCGAGAAAATAATTATTTTCAACGGCTTGCCAAGCAGCTTCTCCATCTTTATCAACAAGAATCTGTTTCTCTTCATCAGTAAAGTTGGGTTTATTAGTTAATTTTTCTTCATCATTTTCTGACAAACCCAAATCTTTGTTGACAGCTTTTCTCCACTCATTGACAAGTCTCGGTGGTAGAAGTCTTTCGGCTGCATCTTTGAGTGCTGAGAAATTAAGATCACTCGATTGACTGCTCAAGAAAAATTCTTGAATTACTTTAATTGCCGTTTCAACAGCAAAACAAGAGCCTCTATCGCTGCGAAAACTTTTGGCACTGCCATGGCCATCTGATACAGCCAAAATCAATGGCAGACCGATGCCTGATTCTGGAAACCAGCGAATGGCATCCTGATTGGGCAATCCAGAACGCACATGAGAGGCTCCTTTGACAGATTCACCAATGCACCGCCATTTTAGTTGGGGTATATTTTCTTTCATGAGTCCTCCATTTCACCAGACATCAGATGCACTATCGATAACATTTTGAGGCACTGGAATTGGGACATTTCCGCCTCCCAAATTAGAGTTTTTGGCTTGACTGCTAGGAGAAGACGCAGCTTTTAAAACAACAGTAGAAACCCATTTAATCTGTTTGACTAGATTTTCGGGACTATTAGATTGAAGAGGCCTTAGTTCTGAGTGTCCAATAAACTTCTGCAATGGTTCATGATCTGCATCTCCACCAACTGCGATTGCAATTCGTACAGCCTTCTTGCCCCAAGGCTGTTCCATCAAGTGTCTCAGTCCACTGCTAAAGTCGTCAGTCGGCTGACCGTCAGAAATCAGCACTAAAACAGGGGGAAGCGCCCGGTCAGTCATGGGCGGTATTTTAAGTTGGTCTGCAACCATAGAGAGGGCTTTACCCATATCTGTGACACCATCAGCGGTCAAATCTGTCCACTTAAAATTTTCAACTGGTGTAGGTTGAGCTATGTGCCACTGCGCTCCACTAGAAAATTTAAGGGCGCGAACTAATACTTGTGCATTGGGATTCTCATTTGCTTCTTTTTGCATTAAGGGAATTGCTTCACGAATGGCTGTATTGAGAACCTGGATTTTGCCGTTTACAGACATAGAACCAGAACAATCACAAATCCAGATAAAATGTAAGGGGCGGCTTGACAACCCTTCACCTGGTAGTGGCATATTCAATATCTCCTTGATTCAGTAAAAAAAGTGGATTTCTAAACAGGGAATAACATTTCAAAGACGAATCTCACCTTCTGCTTTGCCGAAGTTGATCTTTGTTCCTACAGCCATAGTTGCACTGCGTCCTGGTTCGACATCCTTAACTTGATTATCAGCCGTAGTGCAGAGCCATTTTTCTTGCATAAGATTTTTAATTCCCCAAATATTAGGATCATTGGGATGTCGAGTGACTTCAGCGACTGGTTGAGAAAAGTCAAACAATTTTACATTAATATGATGGGGAAATAGCTTGGTATCATGATTCAACATAATGATATTTTTGTCAATGCGAATTCGAGGGGGCAAGCGAATTTCTTTCTGACATGACCAACAAGGGTTAGGTTTACCGCCTGATGCTTTTATTACATCAGGATCGTAAAAGTTCTCAGCACCACAGTGAGGACAGTAGATGATAGAATCGCGCAAGTTTACCATTGCTCCCCGCCACTCTGACTCCCTGACGCGGCCATTTTCTGGGTCTTGAATACCTTTGGTAAATGCCTTGGTAAACAGTTCGCGGAGAAATTGTGGATAAATAGGCCAGAAGGCAAGGGCATTATCATGGTAGCCACGTACTGGTGCATTGGAATTGTCTTTGGGGTCAAAAATGAACACCGCCTCAGTCCCATAAAGCTTATTCATCGCTGGAGCGTCCAGACATTTGATTTCGGTTTCTTTCTTTCCTTCCAAGGGGTGATGGATCATTAACATATAGAACAGTAAAACTGCCAAAGAGTACAAATCCGTTTGCGTACTCGGTCTCGCTTGTTCAGTAATGATTTCTGGTGCTATAAAGCGTGGTGTTCCCATAACACCACCTTCTTGATCCCCATTGATGGTGACGTTATCGTTATCACAGATTAAAACATCCCCAGTGTTGGGATTAAAGAAAACATTACCGAAAGAGATATCGCGGTAACATAACCCTTTGGTATGAAGTTGAAAAAAGCCATCGGCCAGTTCAAATCCTGCGGTTGTTAAAGCTCTGAAGGTGGGTTCTGGTTTAATGCGCCGTTTCATTAGATCGACAAAGCCTTTATATTGAAGTTCTCGCAATGGCATGACATAGCCAAACCCTTCTATGCCAGGCTCTGATACAATATCTATAGGCCACAGAAAGCGATCACTCGGTGCGCCAGAATGGATCGCCGCCTCAAGCCGTTCGTACTGGCGAGGATCTGCCTGAATGGAGTGGGAGTAATACCATTTCAGCGCTACAGGCTGACCGGCTAAATTAGCTCGATAGACTTCTCCTTGACCGCCACCGCCAAGTAATTGCTCTACCGTGCAAGGGGTTTTAGAAGATTCTGTATGGACTGTCTGTCCAGATTTGAGTAGGTCACTCACCTTGTTCCTCCTTTTTAGGGTAACTTAAGCAAATGGAATGTTTTTGAAGATGATTCTTCTTTCTTATAGCTCAAGTAAATATAATTAATTCACTCCTATTACATTTTTTTAATAAAAATTTGGTTCTTCGGTTTGTGTTATGCAATGGACGGGGTTTATAATAAATGTAACCCTTATATAGAAAGACATTTGGCAATTTTTGTCAATTGTTTTCGATCTAGAACGAACTAATCAATTAAGTCTCTTGCCAGATAAGGATTTAGTCGATTTATGCCCCCCTATCAAACCATACCAAGTAACGAAGAACCATTTCTTGGGTAATTATTGCCTAACCTACCCGCTCAATAGTCTTAACTTTTAATCCGATGGAGGGGGATTTTCTGCGCTTGGCGATCGAGTTTCTGGGGGAGTATCTTCTCCGATAGTTTTTTCTGGGGGCAAATCTTCCTCTGGGGGGGAATTTTCTTCACTTTTTGAGCGAGTTTCTGGGGGAGTATCTTTTTCGATATTTTCTTCTGGAGACAAGTCTTCCTCGGTAACTTCAATAATCACCGTTTCGCTAACGGCAATAGTTTCGACTTCAACAGTTGCGACAGGTTCAGTCGGGGGAATTTCTTGGGCATTTTCGGAAGGGTTGATCTCTTCTATTGCCAAATCAAAATCATCGAAATCATCGAAATCATCGAAAGTTTCATCATCATCAATAATTTCTTCGGCTTTTTCCCCAATTTCTGTCACTGATTCTGTAATAGTTTCCCCGATAGCTGCGGCTTTTTCGGCAACGGGGGCAACCGTTTCTTGAGCTTTTTCCGCAATTTCTGTCACTGATTCTGTAATAGGTTCCCCGATAGCTGCCGCTGTTTCGACAACGGGATCAACCGTTTCTTTAACCTTTTCTTTAACTTTTGCTGCTACTTTCTCAGGTTTAGCTTTAGTTTTAGGAGATTGAGAGGGAGTAACTTTCCCCAGACGATTGCCTAACCAACCGACAATAGTAAATAATTTAACCGGTTTGTCGGGATAAAAAAGTGCTTGTCTGAGTTTGAGAGTTTGCCAAGCAAAAGCAATAAATAATATGGCTGCGGCAGCTTGTCCGAGGAGGATAGCGCCTGTAATCCTTCCCGCGCACAACCAGAGGACAAGGGCATAGAATAATCCTACCGCACTCCAGAGAAAATCATCTTGACGGTGGCGATCGGGGGCGATAAAAGCGGTGGTGAGGAGGTAGAGACTACTTAATCCCACCACGACCGCTAGGATATAGGGCAACATTTGCGATTCTCCTTTGACATTTCCTTTTTTATTGTGCGTTATTTGGGGTCGATCGAGTCTATTTTTTGATTAATTTGGGAAATTATCGAGTCAGATAGTCTTTACCTGTGTTTATGAATAGCCAGCGTTAATATTAGGAAATTCTGGGTTTATCCTCTGCTGCTTGTGCTGATCAGATTAAACAAGCTTTCGGATCAAATGATTAAGTTTTGGTCTTTAACAAGCAAAGCAAAATTAGCAACTCTTGATCAACCCACAGACAAACTGTTATCTTTAGTAATTAGTGCCGATGGTAAATATTTAATTATTGGTAGTGCTGACAAAACTGTAAAAATCTGGCAAAATGGGTAATAGTGACACCTCAAGATAAGTAAGTAGTTATAATTAAATTGAAGATAAATTTCGCTTCTGATCCCCCCTGCCCCCCTTAATAAGGGGGGTGCCGATTCCCCCTTAGTCCCCCCTTGATCAGAGGGGTGTCTGACAACTTTTAACACCTACCTACTTAACTGCTATAATTAGAAACTCATGCCGACAATATTTTATTGGGGAGAAGATGAATTTGCTATCAACCAAGCGGTGAAAAATCTGCAAGCAAAACTTCTTGATCCCAATTGGATACAGTTTAATTATGATAAAATTAATGGTGATCGCAATGAGGCAATTATCGAGGCCCTCAATCAAGCGATGACTCCAGTTTTCGGCATGGGAAATCGTTTAGTTTGGTTAGCCGATACGGTTATTTGTCAACAATGTTCCGAGGATATTTTTAAGGAATTACAGCGCACTTTGCCCAATTTACCCGAAAATTCCTATCTGTTATTAACCAGTGCCAAAAAACCCGACTCCCGCTTAAAATCGAGCAAGTTTATCCAAAATCAGGCAGAGGTTAAAGAATTTGAACTAATTCCGCCTTGGAAAGTCGAGGAAATTGCCCAAAGAGTTAGGGAAATTGCCAAAGAAGTGGGGGTAAAATTAACCCCCGATGCGATCGAACTCTTAGCAGAATCAGTGGGAAATAACAGCCGCTTGTTGTGGATGGAGTTAGAAAAACTGCGTTTATTTAAAAATAATTCGGCGGGAACTATTGACAAAAAGGACATTTTAAGCTTAGTCAATGCCAGCAATCAAAGCAGCCTACAGTTAGCTAGTGCGATTTTAAAACGGGAGACAGGCAAGGCCCTCGAATTAGTCAATGAATTATTAAATCGTAACGAGAACCCCTTGGCTATCACCGCCACCCTAGGGGGTCAATTTCGCACTTGGGCAATAGTAAAATTAAAAATTGAAGAAGGAGAAAAAGACGAGAAAAATATCGCCGCCGCCGCCGAAATTGCCAATCCCAAGCGACTATATTTCATTCGCAAAGAGATACAATCCTTTTCTTCTAAGCAACTTCTCGCCACCTTGCCCATACTTCTGGAATTAGAATATCGTCTCAAGCGGGGTGCAGAACCTTTGGCAACTTTGCAAACAAAAATTATTGAACTTTGTTGTTTATTGGTGACTTAAGTAGGTAGGTATTAAAAACTTTCAGATCCCCCCGCCTATCGGCACCCCCCTTATCAAGGGGGGCAGGGGGGATCGAACCTAAAATCTATTTTTGATTTAATTATAACCAGCTACTTAATACTCTTCCTTGCTGTTCAGAAATCCTCTAGAATAAGATTCTAGAGACTTCTCAAGAACCACAATGACCGATGATGCCATCCCTAGTCTAAATTTAGCCATCTCTAGTTTAGCCACGAGTAATAATTTCGCCCGTTGGGTGACGAAAGCACCCCTACCGGGGGGATATGTGCATCATGACTGTGAATGGACCGAGAGTCTAGCCACGGAATGGATGGCATGGCAGGAAATGTTCTGTCTGGAAAAAATGCCGACCTTGCCGATGTTAGAGCAATTAGAGGGAAATTCCCGACCTAAACTGACTCTTTCGGGAGAAGGCAGCAGTTATGGAGGTCGATTAATGCAGAAACTAGGTATTAGTCTCTGGCAATGGTTATTTCAAGCATCAATTGGTCAAAGTTTCGCCCAAAGTCAGGGAATCGCTCTCGGCAAAAATCAGCCCCTGCGAATTCGCTTGGAATGTCGCAATCCCTATTTAATTCTGCTGCCCTGGGAAATTATGCAGCAAGCGGGTAAACAGGCTATATCTCTGCATCCGAATATACTCTTTAGCCGGACCACCAGCGATGTGGAACCACTACCACCGATAAAACCGAGTAATAGTCTCAATATTCTCTTAGTTATCGGCGAAAAACAGATTAAAACCGCCGCTAGTTCCCTCAACCTCACCGCCATTAATACCGATGGAGAAACTAATCCCGACCAGGCACTGGAATCCGAGGCCGCCAATCTCATCCGGTCTATCTCCCCTGGGGGCAGTGGTTCCCTCCAGAATTGGGGAGTGAAAGTCAAAGTCGATACCCTAATTCGACCGGGGGCCGAAGAACTGACCAAGGCCTTGGATACGGGTAAATATAAAGCTTTTTTCTACGCTGGTCACGGAATCGCCGCCCCCAATGGCGGTTCCCTATTTCTGCGGCCGGGGGAACAGCTAAACGGGACGGAGTTAGCCCAAGCTTTGGTGAGAAATCAAGTTATTTTAGCGGTTTTTAATGCCTGTTGGGGGGCTTATCCCGCTAAATCGGGTCAGGAGATGATTCCCCGCAGCAGTCTGGCGGAAGTCTTGATTCACCATGGCGTTCCCGCAGTTTTGGCCATGCGAGATGCGATCGCTGATCGAGAGGCCTTGAGTTTTATCGAAGTTTTTACCCGCACCCTCTTCGGGTTCAAAGACAAAGAAGCGCAGATGTCCAAGTTGTTTCCCGGTCCGAGAGTCCCTATCGATCAGGCCGTTCGTATCGCCAGGCAGCAATTATTAACCCTCTACAAGTACAATCAACCCGCTTGGACTTTGCCGATTCTCTATATGCACCCAGAATTCGACGGGCAATTGCTGCAAACCCTTGATGAGACTCAATCACCGACGGTTATGCCCAATATCTCCGGAACCATGCCCGCCGCTTTCTTATACTATCTTGATCGTCCCGAAAGAAAATGGTCAATCCGTGGTGGTGCCATGAATATAGGACGGGACATGGAAAATGATCTACAGATTACTGAAAAATGGGTTAGTAAAAACCATTGTCGGATAATTTGCCGTAAAAATGCCGATTATCCAGACTATCAATACTTTCTCGAAGATTTCTCCCGTTTTGGTACTTTTATCTACCAAGATGGCCACTGGAAGCAGGTACATAACCAAGAAGTTCCCCTAGAGTCCGGTTTACAGATTCGCTTCGGCAGTTGCCAAGGCCAAATCCTCGCATTTGTGGTGGAATAATTAGGGTTGGCTGAAAAAGTTTGTCGTCGGGGTGGGGTGTGGGGTGTGGGGTGTGGGAAGAATAAATAGAAATAATCTCCTGTCTCCTGTCTCGGAGTCTCCTGACTCCTGCCTTCGTTAACTAAGTTTTTGCTTCCTCTTTCAGGGAATAAATTGGTTTAAACCAACCTTTGCGCCAGAAGTAGAAAATTAAGCCCCCCGCTACGGCTAACATGACTAACCAGACCAGGAAATAACTCCATTCTCCTTTTAATTCTGGCATATTCTCGAAGTTCATGCCATAGACACCAACGATAAAAGTTAAGGGAATAAAAATCGTCGAAATTACGGTTAAAAACTTCATAATTTCGTTTAATTTATTGCCCATAGTGGACATATAAACATCCATCAAACTCGCCGCTAATTCTCGATAAGCTTCGATAATTTCCAGAATTTGAATGACGTGGTCGTAGGAATCACGAAAATAAATTTGTACTTCATCGCTGACTATACCATGATGGTCACGCATCAGTAAATGTAGGACATTTCGCATCGGCCAAATTAAGCGACGCAGTGCCAATAATTCCCGACGGACATCATAGATTTCCTGCATTGTATCTCGATCGGGATTACTAATGATCATATCTTCCAACGCCTCAATCCGATCTTCGTAGTGTTCTACCACGGGAAAATAACCATCGATAATCGTGTCTAATAATAAATAGGTTAAATAATCCGCCCCCGATTTCCGTACTCGTCCCTGGGAAGTGCGAATTCGATCTCTGACTATCTCAAAACAGTCCTGTAATTCCTCCTCTTGAAAACTTAAAAGATAGCGTTTTCCTAGTACAAAACTCACCTGTTCTGTATCAAAACCGCTTTCATCTTCTTTCAGTCGCACCATCTGAGAAATCACTAACAATTGATTGTTATAGTCCTCTAACTTGGGACGCTGCGGCACATTAACCACATCTTCTAATAACAAAGGATGCAGATTAAAAATTTCTCCCACCTGTTTTAAAACCGTCTCACTCCCTAACCCTTGAATATCCATCCAAGACACGGTATTTGTGCCAATATAGGGGGCGCAAGCATTGGGAGTAATATCCACCTTGCGAACGGCGTTATCTTCATCGTAGTCAATTAAAATAATCCGCGAGGGTTTGGCATCCGGTTCGATAATTAATGTCCCTGGTTCACTACCCGGTTCATCATAAAAATAATCGAAGTAGTCTTCTTCCTCGTCTCCATCGGTATCAGGACGGTGGTTAACGAATATATCCGGTTGTAGTTGGGTCATAAGCTTACAACAATCTGGCTAGTTTGGGCAATAAGAAAACAGAAAAGTTAAAAAATTTAATTTGCCTAAAGTTACTATCTATCGCCATGAGATTACATTGACATACTCCCACCGTCAAGCTACGCTGTGACGGGGGATTCTTTCCATATCACTATCGGAAATTCCTTGTTCAACGAGACAACTTAGATTCTCAATGTCTCCACTGAAAACCCAGAGGTCGGACTCTCCCAAGGCGTTTGGGTCGGTTTCTGTTTGCCCAACAGTACCGTTGAGATGATTTCCCAAATATTGCAACCCTTTTTTAAGAATATTTATTGCTGCATTATGATCCCTATCTAAGACTGTTTTACAATTGGGACATTGATGAGTTCTAGTGCTTAAGGTTTTTTGAACTCTCGTCCCACAAACTGAACAATCTTGGCTAGTAAAATGGGGAGGAACAGCAACACAAACAATCCGATAAATCTTGGCAAAATAATTCAACCATTCAGTGAATTGATACCAAGAAGCATCACTAATCGACTTGGCAAGTTTACGGTTTTTGACTAAGTTTCTTACCTTTAAAGCTTCATAGACTACCAAATCATTAGACTGGACTAACGCCAAAGCGTCTTTAATTGCTTTGTCTTTACGTTGTCTTGATACTTTAAGGTGAAGCTTGGCAACCTTTCCCCGTTGCTTGTGATAGTTTTTAGACTGTTTCTTTCCTTTACGAAACTTTTTGGATAATCGTCGTTGTGCTTTTTTTAGTCGTTTTTCTGACTTTCTTAAATAACGTGGATTCTCTACTATATTGCCTTGAGCGTCGGTATAAAATTCCTTTAACCCTAAGTCAATTCCTGTTATTTGTCCCGTTGGTTTATGGTATTCTTGCCGTTCTACGTCAATCAAAAACTGGCAATAATAACCATCGGCACGTCTCACAACTCTTACCCGTCTAATCTGTTGCTCTGAATAATAAACTAAGGTTTTCTGACTACACCATAAATCAAATTCTCCTGCTTTAAAACCATCAGTGAACTTGATTTTACGTCTATCATCAGATAGTTTGTAACCCGTTAGTTTATACTCAACCGAACGGCTATGCTTTTTAAACCTAGGAAAACCCTTTTTCCCCGGTATCTTAGCATGACAATTCTGGTAAAACCTATTAATTGATTGCCAGGCTCTATCAGCAGCCGATTGACGAGCTTGAGAGTTTAATTTATTAACCCATGGTGTCTCTTTATTGTTAGCTAGTATCGCACAAAGTTTTTGAAGATCATTCCGGGTTGTCCCCTTATTGTCCATCCAATAACGAACACAAGAGTTACGCACAAACTGAGATGTTCTAATTGCTTCATCAAGTCTTTGGTATTGTTCTGGTGTCCCGTTTTTTAACTTGGCTTCTACGACTAGCATTGATTAATCCTCGACCCTGGATCAATTAAGTATAACACAGTTTACCTACAAATGGTAGAATTAAAATCGTGCTTCGCAGTCAATATCCTGGTCGGATTTCATCCCCCGCAAAGGTTGATGTCTTGTCAAAAAATTTAGCGGGGGCATTCATCCGACATTTTAGGTAAACTGAAGATTGTTTACTGATTTATTCCCTCCTGATAATTGTCAACGATGAGATTAATCGGGAGAATTAGCAATATTGACGGCCAAAATTTATGGAATCCGCCTCTTTTATTCCCCGTCTAGTTATCCCCGTCGGTGATCCCGCCGGGATCGGTCCTGAAGTGGTGTTAAAAGCGATCGCCGATTCCCCAATCTCGTCCGGTTGTCAGATTACTCTAATTGGCACCAGAACGCTTCTCGAAAAAGCCTATCACGATCCCCATCTTCTTGATCGCTTTTCTCTGATCGATTTGCCCTACCATCAAGAAAAAATCGTTTGCGGGCGTGGGGATGCCCATAGTGGTGAAATTAGCTTTCTTTACCTGCAAGAAGCCATAAAACGCACCCTCAAGGGCGAATTTGACGGTATTGTCACCGGTCCGATCGCTAAATCCTGTTGGCAGTTGGCCGGTTATGATTTCCCCGGTCAAACGGAGGTTTTAGCTACCATGGCGGGAATTAACCGTTATGGGATGCTATTCGTCGCTAAATCCCCTCACACCGGCTATAACTTACGCACTCTCCTCGCCACTACCCATATCCCCCTGCGAGCAGTTCCTGATGCTCTTAACCCCGATCTGATGACCCGAAAACTAGACCTATTGATCGAGTCTTTAAAGCTAGATTTCGGCATCGATCGCCCAAAAATCGCCATATCTGGCCTTAATCCCCACAGTGGCGAAGCGGGAAAACTGGGAAGGGAAGAAAAGGACTGGTTACAGCCTTGGTTGCAGTCAATGGGACAAAAATACCCACAAACCCAATTAATCGGCCCTGTCCCCCCCGATACCCTTTGGGTGGAACCGGGACGCGCTTGGTTTAGCGGTGCAGGGCAAACCGCCGACGCATATCTGGCATTATACCACGATCAGGGTCTAATTCCCGTGAAATTAATGGCTTTTGACTGTGCTGTTAATACTACCATCGGTTTACCTTTTGTTCGCACCTCTCCAGACCACGGGACGGCTTTTGATATCGCCGGCCTTGGCATCGCTAGGGCCCAGAGTATGCAAGCGGCGATCCAATTAGCGATCGAATTATGTCAGCAGCGGTACAACCAGAGAACTAAACTAGAGATATAGCGCTCGATAGGAGACAATTGGATATGGGTATCGCTTCAGTTAACCCTGCCACTGGCGAAATTCTCAAGACTTTTACCCCTCTAACCTCGGAGGAATTGGCGGCGAAATTGGCCCTAGCTGAGACAACTTTTCAGCAGTATCGCCAGATCCCCATCAGTCAACGAGGACAGTGGTTACGGCAAGCAGCGGATATTTTGGAACGGGATCAAGTGCTATTGGCTAAAACCATGACTCTAGAAATGGGGAAACCGATCAAATCAGCGATCGCAGAAGTTCTCAAATGTGCCTTGGTTTGTCGTTTTTATGCCGATAATGCCGCCGGTTATCTGGAAGATGTGTTGATTGCCACCGATGCTAGTCGCAGTTTCGTCCGTTATCAACCTTTAGGGGTAATTTTAGCGGTTATGCCCTGGAATTTCCCTTTATGGCAAGTATTTCGCTTTGCTGCCCCCGCTTTGATGGCCGGAAATGTCGGCCTACTCAAACACGCTTCTAATGTCCCCCAATCAGCTTTAGCGGTGGAAAGAATTTTATTAGAAGCTGGTTTTCCTGAAGGCACTTTTCAAACTCTTTTGATCGGGGCCGATCGCGTTAGTGATTTAATTAACGATGAACGGGTAAAAGCTGCCACTTTAACCGGTAGTGAACCGGCGGGGATCAGTTTAGCAGCCGCCGCAGGAAAACAGATCAAAAAGGTGGTTTTGGAGTTGGGAGGTAGTGATCCTTTTATCGTTTTAGATAGTGCCGATATCGAGGTGGCAGCGGCTACGGCAGTGACGGCAAGATTGTTAAATAATGGTCAGACTTGTATCGCTGCCAAACGGTTTATTGTTATGGAAACTGTCGCCGATCAATTTGAACAGTTATTGGTGGCTAAATTCCAAGCTTTAAAAGTTGGTGATCCCCTCGATGAAACTGTTGATATTGGTCCTTTGGCCACGGTATCGATCGTCTCGGAAATTGCCGCTCAAGTGGAAAAAACCGTCGCTATGGGTGGTAAAGTTCTTGTGGGGGGTCAACGTTTAGAGGGAAAAGGTAACTTCTATCTACCGACGATTTTAACCGATATTCCTGTCGGTTCTCCGGGGGAAAAAGAGGAATTTTTTGGACCGGTGGCTTTACTATTTCGAGTCAAAAATATCGAGGAAGCGATCGCTTTAGCTAATGATAGTCCCTTTGGTTTGGGTTCTAGTGCTTGGACAAATAACCCCGCAGAAATTGAGCGTTTAATTACCGAAATTGAGGCCGGTTGTGTGTTTATTAACGGTATGGTTAAATCCGATCCTCGTTTACCCTTTGGGGGGATTAAACGTTCCGGTTTTGGTCGCGAATTAAGTGTGGAAGGTATTCGCGAATTTGTCAACGTTAAAACTGTTTGGATTAAGTAATTCAGTTATCAGTTATCAGTTATCAGTTATCAGTTATCAGTTAGAAAAGCCTTATATTAACTTAATCTTTTTATAAAAATATGCCGCGTATTATTGATAATATTGAGTCCCATTTATTGCCAATTTTACGCGAAAGTTTATTAGCATCCCAACGCGCTGATTTTTGCGTGGGTTATTTTAATTTGCGCGGTTGGCAGTCCATTGATACCTATATTGATCACTTTCTCGGGGGTGATTTGTCCTGTTGTCGTCTGCTGATTGGTATGCAGCAAGCACCCCAGGAATTACTACAGCAATCCCTGTCTTTATTGAAGCGCTCAAATGATATAGATAAGGCTACTTGCGCTCGTTTAAGAAAACAAATTGTTCAGGATTTTTGCCAACAATTAACTTGGGGGAATCCTAGTAATCGAGATCAGGCAGCTTTGCAACGTTTGGGAAAACAAATTCAAGCGGGTAAGTTAGTAATTCGCTTATTTTTGGGCTATAATCTCCATGCTAAATTATACCTTATTCATCGACAGGATGTCAATAACCCAACGGTGGGATTTTTGGGTAGTAGTAATCTAACTTTTGCGGGATTACAACAGCAGGGAGAATTAAATATTGATGTCCTTGACCACGATGCTTGTGCCAAATTACAAAAGTGGTTTAATGATCGTTGGTTCGATGCTTGGTGTTGGGATATATCCTCGGATATTGTCAAGGTGATTAACGAAAGTTGGGCCCGAGAAAGTCTTATTCCCCCCTATCATATCTATTTAAAAATAGCTTACCATCTTTCCTTTGAAGCGAGAGCCGGTTTAGCGGAATACAAAATTCCCCGACAGTTTGACCAAGACTTACTAGATTTTCAGAAATCGGCCATTAAAATTGCCGCTCGTTATGTGCAAAGACGCGGTGGGGTACTAATTGGCGACGTGGTGGGGTTAGGAAAAACGCGCATCGCTTCCATTCTAGCATATATTTTGCAGGAAGACTACGATTTAGAAATCTTAATTATTTGTCCGAAAAATCTCCTAACCATGTGGGAGGATTACAGCTATAAATACAAATTAAGAGCGAAAATTATCCCCTTAAGTCAGGTTATACAGGAATTACCCAATCTGCGGCGCTATCGGGTAGTAATTATCGATGAAAGTCATAACCTACGCAATCGGGAGGGTAAACGTTATCGGGTGATACAGGAGTACATTAACACCAATGAAAGTCGCTGTATTCTCTTGACTGCGACTCCCTACAATAAAAACTATCTTGACCTGTCCAATCAACTGCGTTTATTCATTCAAGAGGATACTAATCTCGGAATTCGTCCCGAAAGACTACTAGAATCTCTGGGAGGAGAAATCGAATTTAATCGCAGATACCAATCTGCGGTTAGGTCCCTAGCAGCCTTTGAAAAAAGTGACTCTCCCGACGACTGGAGAGACTTAATGCGTCTCTATATGATTAGACGGACTCGCGGTTTTATCAAAAATAATTATGCTACAGAAGACGAACAGGGTCGTCGGTATCTAAAATTTGCTGATGGGTCGAGGGTTTATCTTCCCCAACGACAACTAAAGACAATCAAGTTTGACCTGCAAGACTCGGTTTATGCGCGTTTATATTCGGAAGCAGTGGTGATAACTCTCAACGGATTGAAGTTACCCCGTTACGGATTGGGAAATTATCTAATTAAAGGATGCCAAGGGACAGGAGAGGAAGAAACCATCTTAAAAAGTCTATCCCGTGCGGGTAAAAGATTAATGGGTTTTTGTCGGACGAATTTATTTAAACGTTTGGAGAGTGGAGGGTATGCTTTCCTGCAATCCCTTGACCGTCATATTCTCCGTAACTATATTTTCCTTCATGCCATGGCCAAGAATTTACCCCTTCCCATCGGGAGTCAGGATCCAGCTTTGTTAGACACTCGTTATCTGGATGAGGATTTAGTCACTCAGGGAGAAGATGAAAGTATAGAAACCGAGGAGACTGGGGGGATAACCGGGTTAGAAAAAGAGTATCAAAAAAGAGCCGAACAAGTGTATCAAAAGTATAGCGGTGATTATCGCAAGCGCTTTCAGTGGATTAACCCCGAGGTGTTTAAACCCGCATTGAAAAAAGACCTAAAATCTGATGCCTTGGCTTTAATAGCATTATTGCAAACCTGTGGGACCTGGCAGCCGGAGACCGACGAAAAGCTAGAGAAGTTATGGCAGCTGTTAGAGGAGAATCATCCCAGAGAAAAGGTGTTAATTTTTAGCCAATTTGCCGATACAGTCAGTTATTTAGTCACTCAGTTGCAAAATCGGGGAGTGGATAAGATTGCGGGAGTGACGGGAAACTCTGCTAATCCTGCGGAAATTGTCCATCGTTTTAGTCCCCGCAGTAATTCTCAGCAAGTGGGGGAAGAAATACGAGTCTTGGTTGCGACGGATATCTTGAGTGAAGGGTTAAATTTACAGGATTGTGCCATTATCGTTAATTATGACCTACCCTGGGCAATTATTCGCCTGATTCAACGGGCCGGAAGGGTAGATAGAATCGGTCAAAAAGCAAGTCAGATTCTCTGTTATTCCTTTTTACCTGCGGAGGGAGTGGAGAGAATTATTAAACTGCGGACGAGACTATCTCAAAGACTGCGAGAGAATGCGGACGTGGTGGGGACCGATGAGGTATTTTTTGAGGAGGAGATGGATAACCAGACTTTATTAGATCTGTATCATGAAAAATCTGAGGTTATCGATGAGGAGGAGGATCAAGAAGTGGATTTAACCTCGGAAGCGTATCAAATTTGGAAAAATGCGATCGAAGTTGACCCTAGTTTAAAACATACCATAGAGGAGCTGCCGCCGGTGGTTTATTCTACCCGTTGCCATAGTGGGACAGCAACCCATCCAGAGGGAGTCATGGTTTATCTAAAAACTGCCGGGGGGAATGATGCTTTAGCATGGATTGATAAGCAGGGAAATAGTGTGACTCAATCCCAATTAACTATTTTACGGTCGGCTGCCTGTCATCCCCAAACCCCGGCCATTCCCCCCCATCCCCAACACCATCAGTTAGTACAAAAAGGTACAGAATTAATTGCGGAGGAGGAAAACAACTCCGGATCTAAATTGGGACGATTGACGGGAGCAAAATTTAAGACCTACGAGCGCTTAAAAAGGTATTCTCAAGATAGTAAGGATGATCTATTTGCTCATGAGGATTTATGCAAGGCTCTCGACCAATTGTATCATTATCCCCTTAGACAGTCGGCTCTCGATCGCTTAAATCGTTGTTTAAGAACCGGCATCAGTGACCAACAATTGGCAGACTTACTGGTATCTTTATATCAAGATGACCGTCTCTGTATTGTTCACCCACAAGAATCCACCCAAGAACCTCAGATTATTTGTTCCTTGGGTCTATTTCAACCTTCTTAAGTCCCCCTTATCAAGGGGGATTTAGGGGTATCTAAACCAATTCAAGTCCCCCTTATCAAGGGGGATTTAGGGGGATATAAACCAATTCAAGGGGGATTTAGGGGGATCTAACCCAATTCAAGTCCCCCAATTCAAGGGGGATTTAGGGGGATCAAACCCAATTCAAGTCCCCCAATTCAAGGGGGATTTAGGGGGATCTAACCCAATTCAAGTCCCCCAATTC
Organism: Microcystis sp. CS-574; assembly: GCF_028329095.1. Lineage (NCBI taxonomy): Bacteria > Bacillati > Cyanobacteriota > Cyanophyceae > Chroococcales > Microcystaceae > Microcystis > Microcystis sp. CS-574. Next base: position 46 of record NZ_JAQMSY010000242.1, on the reverse strand, counting down.
AAGGGGGATTTAGGGGGATCAAACCCAATTCAAGGGGGATTTAGGG
>NZ_JAQMSY010000241.1:0-3378 GCF_028329095.1 Microcystis sp. CS-574 | reverse complement strand
CTTTACAAAAATTAATATTTTTAAATAACCATTCTCTTATAGTTTCAATCCCTAATAGGGTTTAAGATTAATTGGAACTTTTCCCTACTTGCCCTACCTGCCCTACCTATATTTACGTTTCAATCCCTAATAGGGTTTAAGATTAATTGGAACCTCACCTCCTTGTCTATCAATACTCTTAGTATTGTGTTTCAATCCCTAATAGGGTTTAAGATTAATTGGAACTTTTCGATCACTTCAGCGCATTCCTCCCGGGGCGAGTTTCAATCCCTAATAGGGTTTAAGATTAATTGGAACCGCCCAGTGGTAAAAGCTATACGCTATGGGGTTTTCAAGGTTCGTATGCGCCGCACCCGCAATAAACCCATTGTACAGCAAGTGACCCAGTTCTTCAAGACCCCGCAAAACCTTACGGGATAAGGTGCGCCCCGCGTTGGAAAGGAAAATCATCTCGAATCTATATTCCATAAGCTTTTCAGCCACCAGATAATAGTTAAGGATTTTTACAGCTACCCGGAAGCGCAACCGAGCTAAACAAAAAAAATTGTATTATCCCGGGGTAACTCACCACCGATACGTTCCACTTTACCCCGACAACAGGCGCAGAGAAAATAAAAGCGGATGCTATCGGTATCGGGTTTGATCAACTTACTCAAGCGCCCGCGCAGCTTGGCGTACTGGGTATCGGTTAGATCGCACTCAAAAACACTATACTGCACCCTTTGGCCGTAGGACTTTAACGTATTGTGAATTTTGGTTCGTCGCTTATCATCGGAAATGTCGTAACTGATAACAAAATACATGACCGCCTCTACCTACTTTAAAATCAAAGGTGGATACTTATCCGTCTCGTCCATCAGATATTTCGCCATTAGTCGGGCCTGAATCTCGAAAGCTTCTTGATAAGTACACTGTTTACCCATTACCGGATGCTTAAACTTGGATTGTTTCTTCTGTTCGTACAAGCGCAGGAAAATCTGTAATCCCTCTCTCGTCAAGGAAACCGCACCGCTTAAGGGTTCGGTGGTGAAATGTTCGGGGGTAAGATAAGGATGATTGACCCCATTGAGAACTACGGCATCAACGACGATCGCTCTAAATTCCTCCATCAGATCCAGTGCCAGCGAGGGGCGACCATAGCGTTGATAGTGAAGATAACCGAGATAGGGGTCAAAACCGACCAAATTGATCGCACTCTGCACGTCATGGCGCAATAACGCATAACCCAGACTCAAAAGAGAATTGACCGGATCTCGCGGGGGGCGACGGTTACGCGAGGTAAAGGTAAAAGTATCGCCGAGAATTAGGGAATCAAAACAACTGAAATAGGCTGCGCTTCCCGCTCCCTCTAACCCCCGGAGAGAATCGATCGCCGAGGTTGTTTCGATCGAGCCGATCGCTGCTTCCAGACAAGCGATCGCAGTTTGTAAATCCAACTCTTTTCGATCGCGTTGACGACGGAGCAGAATGTTGCGGTAATTCTTCAGCTTGCCGCGGACGAATCCCCGCACTAAATGAATGGCTTTCGGAGAATCGCCGGCGGCCTGCCATTGCGCTCGACGAACGAAAATATTTTTGGTCATCTCCGGTTCCAATCTACCGAGATAGCGTCCGGTGGATGTGACGAAACTGAGCGGAATATGACGTTCCAACAATTCGATCACCAATGCGGGAGAAACTGAACCCCGTCCGAAAATCACCACTCCTTCCACGTTCAATAGAGGTACATCGAGGATCGTTTCTTTGGATGCTTTAACCGTTAAACGCTCGTCATTTTTGCCGAGAAATGCGTCTTCTCTGGTCACATATACCGTTCCCATATTTTTTAGTCTTCCTCTCGATATCGTTGGACTTTTTCGGTTAATCGGGGCAAGCAGCGATCGAACAAACTGCATCCCTTGCAGCGGGTTGAATAGACCGCTGGGGGCATTTTTCCCGTCTGGATCAGGGTTTCAACTGCTCGGATCGTAGCGATCGCCCGTTGCCGTAGAGCAAGATCGATCGCCACCGGTTGACGCTGGTGAGAACTGGCATAGTAGATATAGCCAGTATCTAGCCTTTTTCCCGTCATTTCTTCCAAACACAGAGCTTGAGCGCACACCTGCAACTCGTCGTTATCCCATTCGCCTTTACTGCCCCGTTTGTATTCCACGGGGATAAATTCGCCATCCTGGGACTCGATCAGATCGGCTTTACCGATGAGACGGTAATTGTCTGATTTAAGCCAGATCGCCCGAATTTGCCATATTTCCTCGCGGTTTGCCGCCCCGACGGTGTGAACTCGTTGGTGTAAATTTGTTCCCTCGATCGTGTAGCTATTATCGAGAAATTCCCCGGCGACGAACATTCTCCAACAACGGTGGGGACAGTAGGCGTAATGGTTGAGAGCGGCGATCGGTATGTAATCAGATTCATCCATAACTATCTTTTCTCCTTAGCAATTCTGCGAGTCATCCCCATCCCCATGGTGGTTTTCCGTCCCACTCCCGCATAGAGGGCAAAATCCGCCAGTGCATTAATCGCTTTAATCTTTGCGGGTTCCACCTCTCCCAAAAGACGATAGTGAATCTCGCCCACACAACCGATCGACTGGTTTTTATAGGCTTCATCGGCTAATTTCGTTTGAATATCGAAGAAACTGGGGAAAATCGACTCTAGGACGATGGAATCGAAGGGGATAGCGCTATAGCGATTCCAACGATTGAGAAGGCTATTAAACACCAGTTCCCGCGTCGGTAAGGCACTATCGAATTTTCCCTGCCGGAAGGTGACGGGGGTGGCGAAAAGGAAATCAAATTCCCGATTCGTTTCCGAGGCGTTTTCATACAGGTATTGATAAGTACAAGAGTTCGCCCAGGGTTGAACCGATTGCGGGGTGGCGAGGACGCTAGTGATAACCAGATCGGCGGAACCGAGATGCCAGGGGTGTTTTGGATTGAGATTCAACCAGAGCGAGGTTAATTTACCGAATAATCGGTCATCGAGCAGAGAAATCCGCCACCAGCAGGGAGTTTCGGGGGCGATTGGCCGTTCGTATCGCCATTGCGGGGAATTTATCGTTTTTCCCCCGGATTGCATCTGTAGTGGCGATAAGGTAAAGGCTTTATCTGCCTCGGCTGTGTGTAGAATGTTCCCTAATTCCTGATCGACACTACTGACAAGGGTAAGGAATAGCGCGTGAAGGTGTCGTCCGGTGAGAAAATTCGGATAGATCGGCGATCGAGGTGTGAGATTGAGAACGAGACTGTAGGGCATTAACTTAATCGGGCCTTGGCAAAAATTTGTCTGGGGGTTAGGGTTAAATCGGGGAGGAGAATATCGCTCATCTCGTCATCGCCTTTTTTAATCGCCGGGGGTGCATCGGGATAGAAAATCGTG
>NZ_JAQMSY010000240.1:0-11917 GCF_028329095.1 Microcystis sp. CS-574 | reverse complement strand
TGGATTCTTTACGGCAGGGAACTTGACATATTAATCAATGGGAATCACCCTCTTTACGGAAATTTTGCCGTTGACATCCTCACCACCTTAAAATGGACGGCAATACCACCCCAAAACCATGAAGCGTTTTTTCCTTTTAGCCGTAGGGTGCGTTCCCTAAGATGGCTCATACTACTCCACCGATAGATTTTTGGGAACGCACCCTGCACATTCATTGAAGCTGTGAGTTTAAGTGCGGTCGCTGATCTTATAGCGTTTCCTGTTCGCAAGAGGTACATTATCGATGTTGAAAAGCTTAATTAGCAAAGGTTTAAATGTGCCACACAGGTGTGAGAACTGCTATAATAAGCTACATTAACAACAATACTTAAAGAAAAGGCTTAAAGATGATCAGTAACAAGGGTAAAAAAACAAGTCGCTCCTGGTGTTTTTGCCCGACGATAGGCTCTCTTGGGTTTGGTGGGTAAAATGTATTCTAAGATACAGTCCTGCGGGCGAGCGAGTGAAACGAACCACAAAGACACAAAGGACACAAAGATTGATCGCTCTTATATAATTTAAACTTATCACACAAGGTCGAGAAGAGCCGACGATATTGCAGATTATAATTAATGAAACAGGTTTTGTTGCTATAGGGATTCGTTTTGTCCAACCATTACCGATGAAGATGATTGGCAACCTTGCCAAGAATTAGTGGTACAATTACCAAATAAACAGTAATTTTTTCCATAAGTATCTAAGCACAATTAATTACACATCTAAGCCACTACTCCGTCAGACTTCTGCTGTGAGTAAACAGTGAACTGAAAACTCAAATCCGATCCCTAATAGCTTTATCCCGTCTCCCGTCTCCTGTCTCCCATTTCCCATCTCCTGTCTCCTGTCTCGACTAGGAAATTAGTTTTGCACGACTACTTAACCCTAATCCCTCACCCCCAATAGGATTATGATGCACGGTTTTATTCCCCCTCATCGTTATTTTCCCTATCTTACTTGGACTGATATAGATTCAATGCTAGATAAGGAAAATGTGGTAATTATTCAACCCATCGGTGCGATCGAACAACACGGACCCCATCTCCCTATTGCTGTCGATGCTGCCATTAGTTTAGGGGTTTTGGGCAAAGCTTTCGAGAAATTAAATACAAATGTTCCCGCCTTTGCTTTACCCTGTCTCTACTACGGAAAATCTAACGAACATTGGTCTTTCCCCGGCACGATTACCCTCTCGGCAGCCACCTTATTAACCCTCATTCAAGAGATAGCTGAAAGTCTCTATCGTTCGGGGTTTCGCAAGTTAGTATTAATGAACTCTCACGGCGGACAACCGCAAGTTATGGAAATTGCCGCTAGAGATATTCACCAACAATATCCCGATTTTTTAGTATTTCCTTTTTTCACTTGGCGAGTTCCCCACAATGCGGCTGAATTATTCTCGGAATATGAATTAGAATACGGTATTCATGCAGGAGATGTGGAAACTAGCATTATGTTATCATTACTGCCAGAACAGGTCAAAATTGAGCGGGCTGTCCGAGAATATCCCCAGGGTTTGCCAGAAAATAGTTTATTAACTATGGAAGGAAAATTACCCTTTGCTTGGTTAACTAAGGAATTAACTAAAAGTGGAGTGATGGGAGATGCTACTAATGCAAGTAAAGAAAAAGGCGATCGATTATTAGAATCCGTTGCTAATGGTTGGGTACAGGCGATCGCTGATGTTTATCAATTCCGTCAACCGAAGTTATATTAACTGCCTATTGTTAATTTTATTACAAGGTCTAAAACTCCATCTCCCTTCTCCTTTGATTCGAGCATTTGATCACTATCTTCTATTAGCATCAACAGAGGAAATTTTAACCAGACTTCTGGTGGTTTTTAGCATAACTATATAATCTCAATTATGAGCTTTATTTTTGAGATTTTAGAAATTTTGTAACCAGTAATAAAAAGAAAACAAACGACATTTTTTACCATATTTTTTGTACAGGATAAGAATCGAAAACAGAATCAACACCCAGGATAATTAGGTTTTCTGTAATTGCTTGAGAAATCAATAAACGATCAAACGGATCTTTGTGATAATAAGGTAAGGTGTCTAATGTCCAAATATGAGATAATTTCAGGGGTAAAATCTGCACATCATTAATTTTAGTTTGATCTTTAACTATTTCCGAGAGAGAAATATCTAAATTTAATTTGCCTAACTGTACTTTGATCTGTATTTCCCAGACACTGACCAAACTCAAGAAAAGAAGATTATTTCTATCTTCTAGTATCTTAATTGCTGATGAGGAAAGCTGAGGAGAATTCTGGGAAAATTAGATTAAAGTGTGACTATCTAAGAGAATATTCATGAGTCAAAATTCCAGAAATTATCGGGTAAGGGTTGATTGAAATCATCACTCATCCAAATTTTTCCCTGATGCAACCCAAAGACTCGTTTTTTAGGGGAAGATAAAGGCTCCTTTTCCTCCGTGAGAGCTTCTACATATTCTAAGATTTGTTTTTGTTTATCTAGAGGAATTTCCTGTAGCTTGTTAATAATGCTTTCTGTAATTTTATTGCCAGAAATAGTCATGGTTTTCTCAATATATACTGAAATCTACGATGCAAGCTTCATGATAGCATTTTAAACATAAATAAAGTTAATTTTTGTAGAACCACTTCCCCAACTTGTTTAAGAGAGTTCCTGCAAAAATCAAAAATCTTCCGTGAGGAGACTCCGAGACAATCCAGAGGAGGAGAAAAAAGACAAGAAACAACTATCCCGTCCATAAAACCCAAGATTATGTCAAATTTATCTGAGGTTTTCGATATTTTGAGCCGATAGCACCTCGAAAACTTACTTTTACAGGAGGTTTAAGCTAAATTAATCCTATTGTTAAGGATATTAGTTAGAGCAGTTATCTTAATGAGCAGGTAAGTAGTCATGCAAAATAAATTTCCTAGTGAAGACAGGCAAGAGGCAATAGGCAAGAGGCAAAAGCTTTATCGAAATGTGTAATTAATTTTGCTTAGGTACTTACGAAGTTTTCGTTTTCGGGAGTCGGTCTTCCATACCAAATTAGATTACACTTCATCTTTATGAGAAACACTGTAACAGACAGAAATTAGCTGTTTCAGTCCACTAGGGCTGCTGACTTAGAAAAAATTGCGTTAGAATTAAAGAAATATTACAAGTGATTGACAAAAATGAGTAAGCCTGATATAGAAACCATTGCCCTGCAGTTAGAAAGCAGCAACTCCAAAGATCGTCTGCTGGCCTTGGCATCCCTGCGAGAAGTGGCCCCGGAGGAGGCTGTACCCTTGATCAAAAAAGTCCTTTATGATGAAATGCTGCCGGTGCGATCGATGGCTGTCTTTGCTTTGGGAGTCAAACAAACCGAGGAATGCTTTCCTATCCTCGTGGATTTGTTAGCCAATGATGCCGATTATGGCATTCGCGCCGATGCTGCGGGGGCCTTAGGTTATTTAGAAGATATTCGCGCTTTTGAACCCCTACAACGAGCTTTTTACGAAGATACGCAATGGTTAGTCCGCTTCAGTGCTGCCGTCGCTTTGGGCAATTTACGCGATATTCGGGCTAAACAGGTGTTATTATCGGCTCTCGATAGTAACGAAGCGGTTATTCAACAGGCCGCTATTGCCGCTCTTGGGGAAATCAAAGCAGTGGAAACCGTCGAGAAGCTTTTAACCTTTGTTAACTCCGATGACTGGTTAATCCGGCAGCGATTAGCGGAAGCTTTAGGCCAGCTTCCGGCGGAAAAAACGATCGCAGCCTTAAAATTTTTGGTCAAGGACGAACATCCACAAGTGCGGGAAGCAGCCCGTTTATCTTTGCAAAAATTGGCCAACGTCTAGGGATAGGATAGAATAAATAATCTATTCTTCCAGAGCGATCGATCTTTGCCTACAGCCATTCATGGACATTCAAGAATTTATTAATCTCTGTGCGGGTAAATGGTTTTCTCAGCGCACCAGTTATCAATTAGCTGCCCAAAAAGTTGCCAATAATAAAGCAGAAATCACCATCGATTTGCTGGCTGCCGATGCTGCCGATGTGGTGCAATTATGTTTAGAAAATAACTGTCAGTCCCACACCAGTCTAGGGGGATGGAAAACGACTTGGGATAATTCCGTGGACTATGGACAACCGAAAAAAATCGGTTCTAGCTATTTAGTTTGGCTACCCTCAGAAAATTCTTGGCAAGGAAAATTAATCACAGCGGTCGGTAAATCGGCAGCGCTGGGAGAATATCATCTCAGAAGCGATCAAGCTTTAACTTTAACCATCGAGGACAATCACCATCGTATCGAGGAAAGAATCTGGTTTGCTAGTCCTAATCTGAGATTGCGTACCAGTATTATTCAGTCGGCCAATGGCGATCGCCAAACGGTTTTCTACTCGGAAATTCGCAAAATGGTTGCTTCTTAAGTAGGGTCTGCTGAAAAAGTTTGTTGGTGGGGTTAGGGTGTGGGGTGTGGGGTGTGGGGTGTAGGGTTTTACCGATTTTCATCTGGTCAATTACCTAATTTTCAGGGAAAAAGTGCCTAAATTTCCCCCCCCGATCACCCCAAGGTCTGGCACTTTTTGATGGGGAAAAAGTCTAAAAACCTTATCCAACAAGGTTTTTAGATTTATTCAGCAAACCCTAAGTAGCTGCCATCCCCAATCTCTGAGGTGGGGAAGACAGGATTAATCTTCCACCACTCCAGTCAAATCCTCCTAACGTCGGCCGCGTCTGCTGCTGCCGAAACCACTGCGACTAGGGGTACGACGGGAACCAGAGGAACCGAAACTAGGAGAACGTTTGACATTATCAGATTTACCCGAATTCTTCAGGGTACTGGAACCATAACCAGAACCACTGGGTTTTGTGGTGGTGGTGGTGCTGCGATTGGGACTAGAGGGAGTATTGCTAGGATAACGACGTAAATTGCCAGTAGAACGGAGAGTTTGCCGGTTTTTGACCGCCGGAGGTGGACTATTATGTTTAGTCCGGTATTGATCCACTGCCTGATTATAGGTGGAACCGTAACCACCAAAACCGGTCATCACACCCCCCGGAGTATAGAGGGGAGGAACGTAGTATTGAGGACGAAAGAGCAAACTACCCAAAGCTTGACCAGCAACAGCACCGAAAAAAGGACTCCAAAAACTCGATTCTTGTCGAATCACCACGGTTTCCTGTTGTCCGGTTTGGGGATTGTTCCGCACTTCCGTGACATTATGGACATACTCAATTTTAAAATCTTCGGTCATGTACAGGGTAGCCTGATCACCGTTGATTTCTACTGCGGTTTTTTCCCTTTTAGCAATGTCCTCCTCGGTTAATCTAGCCATTTGCAGGTTAGTGGTGCGAAAGAGGGGAGAAGTCCCCCCGGGGGTGTTTAACAGCATTAAGGTATAAGTGCCATCTCCGTCATCGTAGGTAGCTTGTTGCACCTCGTAGCGACCGCTACTAACCTGATTGGATTCTCGTCTTACACTACTGTTATTAGCTGAGGGTGACTGAGTTTGATTTGACGAGGAACCACAGGCAACCGTTGTGCAACAAAGGGTAAGAATTAAAAAGATTGTCGTTACTTGGCGCAGCATAAGGGCAAAATTAAGACTATAAAGGCAGCAATTCGGGGAAATTGAGTAATAGTTGCTCATTGGTCAATTCATCTCCCAATTGAGCAGGAGAAAAATGTACCTGAATCGCACGCAGCCGACCTTGGTAGTGGAGGTTAATTATTGATTTTAAACCATCTTCCAGGGCCTCTCGATCGGCTAGGCTAGTTTCTAAACCAGCACTCTCACCCTCGAATGCTATTGTGATCATAACAACTAAGTTATCGGTGACGGGTAAAGTTAAGGGTTCCTTTTCCCCCACTTCCGGAGACACCGATTCACTTAGGTATCTCCCCGCAGAATCGGTAAACAGTTCGTTAACGTAGTCTCCCGCTTCCCCCTCATTCCAAAAAACATCGCCCTCATTAGCCACAGAAAACCAATAGAGGTTCATCTGCAGCAGATTTTGACAAATTTCTACTAAACCCTCTCCCATGACCTCTAAATCGCCTTCGGAATCGATCGCCTCCCGGCCGGCACGATTAAGAATACCGATCAGCGGTGCGATTTCTTGGCCGTAGAGATGCAAAAATAAGCGACAGACCACATAGCGAGTTCTACCCGCAAATTTCTTGAAGCGATCGCCTAAAGAACTCATAATAGACCTCTGGTAAAAATCAAAAATTGTCGTTAAGGTTAGGAGTCAGGAGATAGGAGTCAGGAGACTTTTTTTTTATTTATTCTCCCCACTTCCCACTTCCCACCTTCAAGTCAGTAGTCTTGAAGCCATCAGCTAGATCAAGGTGATAATCAAGTAAACAGCCAAAAAAGCCATCAGCTTTTATTTATTTTGCCATTTTCTAGGGTTCTATGCCTTGATGTCCTGTTAACAGTCTATAATGACTTAGAATCCTATTGGTGTGAGCAAATGGCTGTCCAACTACAACAAGCTTTAGTGGTTGCTTCCTATATCTTGAAACAGCGTCTAGCAGGAAAAAAGCGTTTTCCCTTAGTTTTAATGCTAGAACCCCTATTTCGCTGTAATTTAGCCTGTACTGGCTGCGGTAAGATTCAACATCCCCCGGAAATCCTCCGCAATCATCTTACCCCAGCAGAATGTTTCGCAGCGGTGGAAGAATGCGGGGTTCCCGTGGTTTCCATCCCCGGGGGTGAGCCGCTTTTACATCCACAAATCGATGAAATTGTCAAGGGGTTAGTGGACAGAAAAAAATTCGTCTATCTGTGTACCAATGCCCTGTTATTGGAGAAAAGCCTAGATAAATTTACTCCTTCACCCTATCTTACCTTTAGTGTCCATCTGGATGGTCTCAAAGAACATCACGATCGCTGTGTGGATCGAGAGGGAGTATTCGATAAGGCAGTAAAAGGGATTAAAGCGGCGAAAGCGAGAGGTTTTCGGGTTACTACTAACACCACGGTTTTTGAAGGCACAGATCCGCGAGAAATGCAGGAATTTTTCGATTTTCTCGCTACTTTGGGCATCGATGGCATGATGATTTCCCCCGGTTACAGTTATGAGTGGGCCCCGGATCAAGATAGTTTCTTGAAACGGGAGCAAACTAGAGCTTTATTCCGAGAAATTCTCTCACCCTGGAAATCAGGTCAGAAAAAGTGGAATTTTAACCATAATCCTCTCTTTCTCGATTTTCTCATCGGTGAACAGGACTATGAATGCACGCCTTGGGGTAGTCCTAGCTATAGTCTTTTAGGATGGCAAAAACCCTGTTATCTGCTTAACGAAGGACATTACAAAAGCTTTCGGGAACTTTTAGCAGAAACCAATTGGGATAACTACGGTCGGGCCAGTGGCAATCCTCAATGTGCCGATTGTATGGTACATTGCGGCTATGAACCGACCGCGGCCATGGCAGCTTTTAAACCGGCTAATATGGGACGTGCCATGCAGAGTTTAATCGGAGTCTAATCCTAAACTGATTCTAACCAGACGGCGGGGACTTGACTAGGGCGATCGGGTAATTGCATCCATCCCATTTCGCACAGACGAATTACCGAACTTAATTTTTCTACCAAAGCGGGATCGAAACGAATCCCGCTATAATTTTGACAGCGCTCTAGGGCCTCTCCTAAATCTAGAGCTAGTCGGTCGCCTCGCGGTTGAGTTAATTCCTGAAAATAGGCTGATAATCCTAAAATTCGCGACTCTAGGCTGATTTCTTCCCCTTTTAAACCGTTGGGAACCCCGCTACCATCCCAGTATTCAAACTCATGGTAAATAATCTGTTGAATTGGGGCTAATTCGGGCATAGTGGCGAGTAATTGTGCGCCTAACACCGATCTATCCCGCCAAAATAACGCATTTGCTCCCTCTAACTGACTGGCACGCTGTCTAAAAACTTCGATCGGAGCCTCCGCTAGACCGATGCGGTATAATAAACCAGCTAATCGTAAGCGTCGTAATCTCAGGGTGGGTAAATCGAGCAATTGTCCCAACATTTCCGCTAAAGCGGCCACCTGTAGGGAAGCAAGGGGATTATCAATATCTCTTTCATCGACTTTTTGGGCCATTCTTAGAAAAGCTTGCAGTTTATTAGCGGCTAAATTTTTATTTAAACGGGATGCTTGTCCTTCTAAGTCGCTTAATTCTCGCGTTTGTCTGCTGACGGTGACTAACTGCTGTTGACTGGTTTGCAGATAGGTGACAATGCGAGAGACTACTCCCGTTAAATCCGTGGGAATGGGATTAATATTTTGACTAATTTCCTCTTGTTGTCTGCTTAAATCGGCCGCTAGACTGGGATTATAGGGATGCAGACGCTCAATTAAGATCCTAGCGGCTTTTTCAACTAAATCGCGATCGAATGTCCATAAACCGTAGAATTTTCGCTCCGTGTCTATTTGGGGTTGACTATCGGACCGGTATTCTTCTGGGGATAACTCATGACAGAGTACCATGGAGGCGTAATCGGGGGAAAGAATGATTAAATTCCACTCATTCACCAAACTATCGCTATTATCTAAGTTCACTAGCGAAACATTCTCTAAACTGCCGGTTTTATGCTCAGAAAAACCACTATCGGCCACGGCAGCGATCGCAATATGACGAGAAGAGCGAGCCATATCTAAATAGCGCTCAGCTTCCTGTAAATACCATTTTCCCTGTTGAAAGGTGACTAAAACCAGTGGTTTATTTGTACTATCTGGGCTGCTAGTTTGCAAGATATGATCTTCAAGAGCATGACAGAGGGCCACCAGGGTATTCTTAAAATAGACCCCGTAACTGCTGGGTAATCTTCCCGATGAAGCTATTTTTAACTGTTGTAAGCTGGATCCTACGGTCATAAGTGGCAAGATTAGGGGGAGTGGGGTGTGGGGTGTGGGGTGTGGGGAGAATAAATAAAAATAATCTCCTGACTTCTGACTCCTGATTACTGATGACTGATGACTGACTCCTCATAGCTTTTTACTTAATTTTATCTCAAATGTCGGGGTGAAGACCGTTCGGCGGTTCGGCGGTTCGACTCAGCTCACCGTCAATATAAAGGCTCAATGTATAGTCATTTCAATTAAGATTGAGAATACTAATCCTAGAGTTCAGGTCTAGACTGTATCAGACTGATCTGAAATGACTATATCAGTGGGATTGTTCAGTGATCAGTATATAGCTGGCAGTAACAGTGCTGTCTTTTCACTGATTACTGTTCACTGATAAAATCTCCCCGCTGCCAGGGACTCTTAACAGGTAAATTGGAGGCTTAACAGTTTACTTGGGCCCCTAGGGTATCTAAAGCCAAAATTTTGGCACTGGAGTTAATCCCCACTTCCTCCCAAGCATTGGTCATCTCTGTGGCTGTTTTTTGGGCATTTTCAGGGTTAGTTAAAGCTAATAGGCTCGGACCTGCGCCACTAATTACCATCCCGTAAGCACCCCCATTAATGGCGGCTTTTTTCACCTTTTCGTAACCCGGGATCAACGATTGCCGATAGGGTTGATGCAGTTTATCCTCTAGGGCAATTCTCAGCCAATCGCCGTTACCCGTCTCTAATCCCCGCAATAATAAACCCAAGCGGGAAATATTGAAAATAGCCTCCTGACGGCTAATTTTTTCGGGTAAAACCGCCCGAGCTTTTGCCGTAGCCAGTTCAAAATCGGGAATCCCTAGGACGGGAATGAGATTTTTTTGCCAAAATACTTGACAAATAGCCCAATTTGTGCTACCACCTGCCGATAGCTGACAGTTGCCCCGCAAAGCCGGCACCACATTATCTGGATGGCCCTCCAATGCGATCGCTAATGCTTCGATTTCCCCCATAGATAAAGGATTGCCCGCGCATTGATTGGCAGCCACTAACCCACCGATAATAGCAGTAGCAGAACTACCTAAACCTCTAGCCAGAGGAACCCCTAAACCGATCTCGATGGCGATAGGGGGCGGATTCTGTCCTATTTTTTGATAAACTTGCAAAAAAGAAGTGTAGATTAAATTATCAGCATCTTGGCTAACTTTAGCTGATTCATTTCCCTTGACACTAATGCTGACAGGGTTAGCTGTCGTTGCCGGCAGCAGGGTAAAAGTAAACTGATTATATAGGGTTAAGGCCGCTCCGAGACAATCGAAGCCGGGCCCAATATTAGCAGTGGTAGCGGGAACTGTTACCGTAAAAGTTGTCATGGTTAAGCTTTTGCCTGAAGATAGCGGCGATTTACCTCCTCCCAGTTAACCACATTCCACCACTGTTTTAAATACTCAGCCCGTTGATTACGATATTTTAAGTAATAGGCGTGTTCCCAAACATCATTGCCCATAATTGGCTGTAATCCCATCATTAGGGGGCTATCTTGGTTAGCAGTGCTGATAATTTCTAGTTGTCCTGACTTATTTAACACCAACCATGTCCAACCACTACCAAAAAGTTTAGTACCTGCTTGGTTGAAAGCGTTTTTAAATTCCTCGAAACTGCCAAATTTAGCGATTATTGCCGCTCCTATTTCTCCTGTTGGTTCGCCACCGCCATCGGGGGACATAATCTGCCAAAACATCGTATGATTAAGATCGCCGCCGCCATTGTTGCGGATAGTGATGCGAAGATCGGCGGGCAAAGAGTCAAGATTTTTAATTAATTCTACTACTGTTTTTTTCTGCAATTCTGGATATTTTGCCACTGCCGTGTTGAGATTATTAACGTAGGCTGCATGGTGTTTATCGTGATGAAATTGCATCGTTTCCTTATCGATATAAGGTTCTAGGGCATCATAGCTATAGGGTAGGGCGATAAGACCATAGGGACCAGTAGCAGCAAAAGCGGGACGGTTAAAACCGGCAAGAGTGGCTGTGCCAAGGGTAGCACCTAAAAGATAAAGAAATTGACGGCGATCGAGAGACATATTCTCAGAGCAGATGTTCCAATGATCAATTATCCTATCGATCGGTACTTCGGGAGACAAAAATTTTTATCGACAGACTCCCAGAAGTAATCAGAATCTAGTGGTAGTTCTCCCTAATTACCATAAACGATAAAAACTTTTCAACAAGCGCGGCGGAATTTTTAGATAATAACCAATAATTATTAATTGATTAACTAAGGTGGTTTTGGCAACTCCTAATTTTTGCCAACGTCTTGCCGAGGTAATCACCGCAGTAGAAACTATGGCTATTTTACCCCTTTTTTTCAATCTTTGTATTAATTCAAAATCTTCCATAATTGGCAACTCAGGAAACCCGCCCAAATCTGCCAATATTGAGGCTTTTAAAAATATTCCTTGATCTCCGTAGGGAAGAGAAAACCAGCGAGAACGCCAATTAACTAATTTTTCCACTAAACGCAGGGTTTTTTCCTCTCCATCAATTTTTAATTCAAAGGACCCCGCTACTATCCCAGATTGAGATAAAGTATTGATAATTTTTTCTTGATAATTTTGGGGAAGTAAAGTATCTCCGTGCAGAAATAACAAAATATCTCCTTTCGCTATTTTTGCTCCTAAATTCATCTGAAATGCACGACATTTACTAGAAGAAATAATTACTTTCGCTCCCAATTGTTCAGCTATTTCTCTGGTTTTATCTGTACTTCCCCCATCGACAACAATAATTTCTACTCCTTCACCTATCTGTTTTAACGTTGCTGCAATTCTTAACTCCTCATTAAGAGTCGGAATGATAATACTAAGATAATTCATGAGGTTTTGTACTAACTAAAGTCAGAGGATTTAGGGGCAACCATCGGGTAAATTTTCCTACAGATACCGAGGAATTGATTGGGATTGGTAATAAGTAAGTAGTTATAATTAAATAGAAGATAGATTTTGCCTCTGATCCCCCCTGCCCCCCTTGATAAGGGGGGTGCCGATCCCCCCTTAGTCCCCCCTTAATCCCCCCT
>NZ_JAQMSY010000239.1:0-3217 GCF_028329095.1 Microcystis sp. CS-574 | reverse complement strand
TTATTTATTCTCCCCACACCCCACACCCCACACCCCACTCCCCACTCCCTACACCCCACTTCCGAAACCATAAGGCTGCCCGATTTTGCTAGGATAAGAAATGTAACAAGAATCTTTCTTAACAGTCGGATAATTCATGGGCAACGATACCATCACCTTACTCTCCTCCCGGGAAATTGAAAAAATGCGTCGAGCCGGACGATTAGCAGCTAAACTCTTAGAGCATCTGGCAGATATGGTTAAACCGGGGGTAAGTACCCTAGAAATCAATGACGAAGCAGAACGTTGGACTCGCGCCCATGGAGCCAAAAGTGCGCCCCTAGGATACCATGGCTTTCCTAAGTCTATCTGTACTAGCATTAACGAGGTTATCTGTCACGGCATCCCCAGCGCCGCTCAAATCCTTAAAGACGGCGATATTATTAACATCGATGTCACCCCGATTTTAGAGGGTTATCACGGCGATACCTCCCAGACTTTCTTTGTCGGTACTCCCTCCCCCCTAGCGAAAAAGTTAGTAGAAGTGACTAGAGAATGTCTGCAAAGAGGCATAGATGCAGTGCAGCCGGGGGGTAAAATCGGCGATATCGGCGCGGCTATCCAAGAATACGCCGAAGAACAAGGATTTTCAGTGGTTAGAAATTTTGTCGGTCATGGTATCAGTAATGTTTTTCACACCGGTCCGCAGGTTCCCCACTACGGCATTCGCGGCAAAGGCAAAACAATTCGCCCCGGCATGGTATTCACCATTGAACCAATGATTAATGAGGGTACTTGGCAACATATTCTCTTAAAAGACGGTTGGACTGCTATTACTAAAGATGGTAAACTTTCGGCCCAATTTGAACACACCATTGCCGTCACTGAAACCGGTGTCGAAATTCTCACTTTACCCGATTAAATTTAGGGAACAGGGAATGGGAGAATGGGGAAATAGGGAAGTTTCAACTAATACCCCATCACCCCCCGCAACGCGCACGAAGTGGTCACCCATCTCCCCACTGATAACTGATAACTGATAACTGATAACTGAATATATGCAGTATCGTCGTTTCGGTCGCACTAATCTACAAATGCCGGTGTTTTCCTGTGGGGGAATGCGCTATCGATTTCAGTGGCAGGATGTGCCGATGTCGCAAATTCCCGACGAGAATCAAGGCAATTTAGAGGCAATCATCAATAAATCTCTAGAAGTGGGGATTAATCACATCGAAACCGCTAGGGGTTACGGCACTTCCGAGATGCAATTAGGCAAAATTTTGCCGCAACTACCGAGGGATAAGATTATCGTGCAGACGAAAGTTTCTCCTAGTCAAGATGTGCGGGAATTTCGCCGTAAATTTGAGCAATCCCTGCAATTTTTACGGTTAGATTATGTGGATTTGTTGGGCATCCATGGCGTCAACACCGCTGAAATTCTCGATGATACTATGGCCGAGGGCGGTTGTTGGCAAGAGGCGAAAAAATTACAGCAACAGGGAAAAGTTCGTTTTATCGGTTTCTCCACCCATGCACCAACTGATGTAATTGTCAAGACTATTGCAACAAATTGTTACGATTACCTCAATCTGCACTGGTACTATATTTTTCAGAATAACTGGCTGGCCATAGAAGCGGCAAAACAGCACGATATGGGCGTTTTTATCATTAGTCCCTCCGATAAGGGCGGCCATCTCTACAATCCTCCCCCTAAGCTCGTCAATCTCTGTTTTCCTCTCAGTCCGATGGTTTTTAATGACCTATTCTGTCTCAGTCATCCGGCTGTTCATACCCTGAGTATTGGTGCAGCGCGAGCCAAGGATTTTGATGAACACCTGAAAACTTTACCCTTACTTGATCGGGCCGAGGAGATTTTACCGGCAATTATCGAGAGATTGCAAGGAGAGATGATCAACTGTTTAGGCGATAATTGGGTGAAAACTTGGTCTTTAGGTTTACCTAGCTGGGAAAATACCCCCAATCACATCAATATTCCTTCTATCCTCTGGTTACGCAATCTCGCTATCGCCTACGATATGATTGACTTTGCTAGGGCCAGATACAATCTCTTGGGGAATGGGGGTCATTGGTTCCCGGGTCAACAGGCAAAAGAGGTGGAAAAACTCGATTTAACTGCCTGTTTAGCCGCTAGTCCTCACGCTGATCAAATTCCCCATCTTCTCGCTGAAACTCATCGATTATTGTCGGGAGAGACGGTACAACGCTTAAGCAGTAGTTAAAATTCGATGCCGGGTTGCGCTTTCACTCCCTGTTGACGAAAGGGATGTTTAATTAACTTCATTTCCGTGACTAAATCCGCTATCTCGATTAATTCGGGTAAAGCTCCTCTACCAGTGAGAATAACGTGGCAATTAGCGGGTTTTCGGGCTAAACCAGCGATAACTTCCTGAATATCCAGATAACCGAATTTAAGGGCGATATTGATCTCATCGAGTAAAATTAATTGATATTGGGGATTTTCGAGAAAAGTTAGGGCTTTTTGCCATGCTTCTTCGGCTTTCTCTATATCTCTTTCTCTATCTTGAGTTTCCCAGGTGAAACCTTCCCCCATTGCATAAAACTCGATTTGTTCCCCCCAAACACTAAAAATCTTTTGTTCGGCAGGTTCCCAAGCACCTTTGATAAATTGTACCACCGCCACTTTGTAACCATGCCCGAGGGAACGTAAAACCATACCGAGGGCTGCCGTGGTTTTTCCCTTACCATCGCCAGTATTAACGATAATTAAACCTTTTTCAGCGATTTTTTCGGCTAAACGTTCTTCTTGGATTGCCTTGCGGCGCTGCATTTTTTCTTTGTATTGTTCGGGAGTGAGTTGCATTCGGGTCTATCCAGTCAAATCAAGATAATTGTAACTCAAGGGGTTATCGATCGCTGTTTGCAGATTTTAACCGGCTAAATTGTCTGGGGATTGATGCCTAATTCTCGTAATTTTGCCGCTAATTTTTCCTTAGCTTGTCGTTCTTGTTCTTTTTCTAAAAGAGCCTGTTCTTTTTCTAGGAGAGCCTGTTCTTTTGCCTGTCGTTCCTGTTCTTTTTCTAAAAGAGCCTGTTCTTTTGCCTGTCTTTCCTGTTCCTTTTCTAAAAGAATCTGTTCCTTTGCTTGTCTTTGCTGTAATTCAGCTTCTTGGGGAGTGGGAACCAATTGACCATCGACGGTAAAATAACGCAGTTTCCGGTCAAATATGCCTAAATATAATCCTAACTCTTCACTCCAT
>NZ_JAQMSY010000238.1:0-4338 GCF_028329095.1 Microcystis sp. CS-574 | reverse complement strand
CTAGGTTCTGTGTGATAAGTTTAACTTACACAGGATCGATCAATCTTTGTGTCCTTTGTGTCTTTGTGGTTCCTTCCACTCGCTCGCCAGCAGGACTGTATCTTAGAATACATTTTACCCACCAAATCCAAAAGAGTCAAATACCCGAGAGAATATCAATGCTTAAAAAATCTAAGAGTACAATTGTTATTTTGTTAACCATTACCTTTTTAGCTTTAGGAGCTACATCAGCAATAGCGATGCAAATTTTTGTCAAAACGATAACTGGCAAAACCATAACTTTAGAGGTTGAGCCATCTGATACAATTGAGAATGTAAAAGATAAGATTCAAGACAAAGAAGGTATTCTCCCAGAGCAGCAAACTTTGATATTTGCTGGTAAGGTTTTAGAAGAGGGGCGAACTTTAGCTGATTATAACATCCAAAGAGAAAGCACATTACATCTAATCCAAAATTCACCGGTAACTGTTTTTGAACCTTCGGTAACAGCCGCTCTAATTTTTCTAGGGTTAGGGTCTATAATAGTAAGATCGACGAATCTTAATCAACGGAGGAAAAAAACAGACCAAAATTCTTTAAAATCGGGTAAAATAGTTCATAAATGAACTTCTCCTAAATATGGTGGCTAGGGCGATAATTAGTTTAGTATTAGTGAAAACTTGGAATGGTTCCGATGATGATGAAATTATTAGGATGTCTAGTCATTTTTGCAAGTTTAGTCAATGTTACACCAGGGATGGCAATTCATTCCCCCCGACAAGTTGCTCAAGCGTCTATCACTTCTTCGATTCAAGGTTATTGTTTTTCGGTCGCTAATGATAATCTGGATGCTACCGCGAGGATTTATATTCAGGGAAATCAAGTCACGGGTCGGGTAGAAGCTACAATTCATAATGAACAAGCAGCTTATTATAGTTCCTATACTCAAACCTTACAAGGAACAAAAAAGGGGAATCAGTTAAACTTAAATATCACGACAAAAATTGAGTTAGACACCCAAAAAACTCAAGCAATCTGGACATTAACCGCAGATTCTTTGAATACGGGACGAGTCGTTTATCAAAAACAACCTTGTTTATTGTCTCAAATCCGGTTTGCACCAGGGACTAATAGCGCCACCGTCAATCAATCGGTTGTGCGAGGGAGTCGAAATATTTATCTCTTAAGAGCAAATCAAGGACAGAGAATGGATCTGAAAATTACATCCTTAGAAAATAACGCCGTATTTGATGTGATTGCACCGAATGGGGAAATATTGACAACAGAAGCTACCCAATCTAGTCTAAAATTACCTGCTACTGGAAATTATGAAATAATTGTAGGAGGAACTCGCGGCAATGCCACCTATAAATTAAATGTTAAAATTCAATAAATAGTAGCAATGTCCACCCGAAGATACTTTCATTGGTGGAACTTTAGCCAAAAGATTGTCAACCACAACGGTAGCAGCATCAATCTTGAATCAGTAAACAGTTATCAGTTATTCAGTTATCAGTTTACTGTTTACCGATCACTGAAAAAGCTTGCCAACTCCAATGAATAACCCCCCCGATAGTCCATTCAATTACACAGAGGCTTTTATTGCCCTAGGCACGAGTAATTTTGATCGCTCGGTGCAGTTTTATCGTCAACTGTTGCAGCAGGAACCAAGCCCCTACCTTGCCGCCGTTTATGCGGAATTTAGGCTGATTAACCTTAAGTTAGGTCTTTTTTGCCCTAAAGAGTCCCACAGAGAGGAATTTGGCGATTCTAGGGGCAGTGGCATGAGCATTTGTTTCGAGGTGGAGAGCCTCGAAAAAGCGATCGAGCATTGGAGCGAAATCGGCTATGGTGCTAGGGGAGAAATTAGCCAAGCTTCCCACGGTCCGGAAATCTACATCTATGATCCCGATGGTAATCGTTTAATTTTCCATCAATCCACCGCTAAAACCAATCCTTTCAGGTAGGAACCTTCCGAGTGATAGATACTGGTGGGATGGTCGGCCGGTTGGCTTAAACGTGCTAAAATTCGCACTGGGCGAGCCGATTCAATGGCTGCCGCCATGACAGCCCCCTGAAAATGTTCTTCGTTAACCACTTGGGAACAGGAAAAGGTGAAAATAATACCTTGGGGGCGAATTTTCTGGAAAGCTTGGTGATTTAATCTTTTATAAGCCATAACCGCCTGATGACGGGATTGGATACTTTTGGCAAAAGCGGGGGGATCGAGGACAATCAGATCGTAATCCTCCTGACAGTCGCGCAGGAAGTTAAAAACATCGGCGCTGTAGGATTGATGGGGAACTTGACTGAGATTATTCAGGGCGATATTTTTTTCGGTAAGATCGATCGCACCGTGGGAACTATCAACGGAATCGACTAGGGCAGCCCCCGCTTGCATAGCATAGACGGAAAAGCCTCCAGAATAAGAAAAAGTGTTTAAAACCCGTTTATTATGGGAATATTGAGATAATAAGGCTCTATTTTCCCTTTGATCGAGGAAAAATCCCGTTTTTTGTCCTTTTTCCCAATCAATAATAAAGCGATGGCCGGATTCTAACACCTCATCGCTGGTTTTTTGACCAAATAAGTATTTATTTTCGGAAATATGGGCGCTTTTCGCTAAAACTGCGGCACTTTTATCGTAAACTGCCCGTAAATTGTCAGCGTAGATAGTTTTCAGACAATCGACAATCAGATCGAGACGTTGGTATAAAGCTAGGGAATAAGCTTGAATAACCGCCGTGCCATTGTACCAATCGACGATTAAACTGGGTAAACCGTCTCCTTCAGCGTTAATTAAACGATAACAGTTAGTTTTCGGGTTATCCACTAAACCGATTTGTTGCCGCAGCTGATAGGCATTCTGGAATTTTTCGAGAAATAATTGAGCAATATCGCTGACTTTTGGGAAAGAAAGAATTTTAACGGCAATATTGCTAGGATTATACAGTCCAGTGGCTAGATATTCGCCTCGATCGCTATAAACCTCCACGATAGCACCCTCTTTGACTTCCCCCTCCATCTCTTTAATCGCCCCGGAAAATATCCAAGGATGGAATCGTTTAACAGCATCAATTTTATGGTTTCTCAGGATAATTTTCGGTAAATCTGGCATGGATAAAGAATCAGGGTTGATAGCTGACGGCTACTGGAAATTCTATTATCCCCTGCTGGCAGCACAAAACCATAGTTTCTTATCCCTCGATCGAGTGGCATCAAAGCAAGTCCCCACAATCGAGGGATAATCATACATGAGTAGAAAACGGGTTTCTCGGAGAAACCCGTTTTCTGTGCGTTACTCAACGGATTTAGTATCATAGGGAATTCTCGCCTATAATAAGTTAAATTTTAGCGATAGTCCCTCGACAAATGCCAAGGAAAAGTGATGCTGCCAGTGGTTTAAGTTTATGGTTTCAGCGTTTGGGCGCTGCCAGTTTATTAGCGGGACAAACTTTTTTGCATATTCTTAATGGCAAAATCCACCGTCGTAATACTCTGGAACAAATGAGCATTGTTGGACCAGAATCCTTGACAATTGCCCTAATTACTGCTGCTTTTGTGGGTATGGTTTTCACTATTCAGGTAGCCAGAGAATTTATTTTTTTTGGGGCGGGTAGTTTTGTTGGGGGAGTCCTTTCCTTGGCTTTAACAAGAGAATTAGCCCCGGTTTTAACTGCGGTGGTGGTGGCGGGGAGAGTTGGCTCGGCTTTTGCCGCCGAAATTGGTACAATGCGAGTAACAGAACAAATTGACGCTTTATATATTTTAAAAACCGATCCGATCGATTATTTGGTCATTCCCCGGGTGATTGCCTGTAGTTTAATGTTACCCCTGCTCACTATTATCTCTTTAGTCACGGGATTACTGGGTGGTTTATTGATTTCTGATAGTCTTTACGGTGTTTCCTATTCCCTATTCTTACAATCAGCCCAAAATTTTCTACAAACATGGGATTTAATTAGTTCTATGTTAAAGTCCCTAATTTTTGGGATTTTAATTGCCATTATCGGTTGCAGTTGGGGTTTAACCACCACCGGCGGTGCTAAAGGAGTTGGTCAATCCACTACCACGGCTGTGGTAACTTCTTTATTGGCGATTTTTGTGGCTAATTTTTTCCTCTCTTGGCTGATGTTTCAAGGGACTGGTAATGTGGAAATCGGCTAAGACAGTTATCAGTTATCAGTTATCAGTTATCAGTTATCAGTTATCAGTTATCAGTTATCAGTGCCAAGAAAACGGCAATTTTCTACTTAATAACGCTCACTAAAAACTCAAATCAATTTGGTCGAAATATCTATATTACATTTTGGGCGCACGCGATGCGCCCCTACCATTGGCGCAATAATATTATTGTAG
>NZ_JAQMSY010000237.1:0-10045 GCF_028329095.1 Microcystis sp. CS-574 | reverse complement strand
TATTAATACTTTAACCAAAACGACCGCTAACATAATCTCTAGTGGACTCTTGAGCGGGATTTTGAAAGATAACCTCGGTGCGATCATATTCCACTAAATAACCCACTTTACCACCTTTTGGGGTCGGTTCAGCATTATAAAAAGCCGTTAAATCAGAAACCCGCGACGCTTGTTGCATATTGTGGGTGACAATAACTATAGTATATTGGGTTTTCAATTCGTGAATTAATTCCTCAATTTTTAGGGTAGAAATTGGATCGAGTGCCGCACAGGGTTCATCCATTAAAACAACTTCCGGTTTAACCGCAATAGCGCGAGCAATACATAACCTTTGTTGTTGTCCTCCCGATAAAGCTAAACCACTTTCCTTGAGTTTATCTTTAACATCATCCCAGAGAACGGCTTTTTTTAAAGATTCCTCTACTAATTGATCCATATCACCGATGTAACCATTTAAGCGCGCCCCAAAAGCGATATTTTCATAGATAGATTTGGGGAAAGGATTCGGTTTCTGAAAAACCATACCGATGCGACTGCGTAACCCGATAGGATTAACGGAATTACCATAAATATCTTGACCCCGAAAGGTAACTTTTCCCTCAATTTTGGCACTTTTAACTAGATCATTCATGCGATTAAAACAGCGCAAAACCGTACTTTTTCCGCAGCCAGAAGGACCGATAAAAGCGATCGCTTTTTTCTCGGGAATATCAAGGTTAACATCACGAACAGCGAGATTAGAACCGTAGTAAACGTTTAAGTTTTTGGTTCTCAAAACTGCATCGGTGACAACATCGCTACTATACATAATCTTTAAAGGAATAGGTGTTGGGGAAAAGGGAGAAGGGAGAGGGAAAGAGGGAAGAAAAAAGCTGATAACTGATAACTGATAACTGATTTAGCCAAAACGTCCACTAACATAATCTTTAGTTGCTTGTTCTTGAGGATCACCGAAGATTTTGTCCGTATGATCAAACTCGACTAAATAACCAATTTTGCCACCTTTATCGGTGGGTTCAGCGTTATAAAAAGCCGTTAAATCCGCTACTCTAGTAGCTTGTTGCATATTGTGAGTAACAATAATAATTGTATAACGTTCTTTTAATTCGTGCATTAATTCCTCAACTTTTAAAGTTGAAATTGGATCCAGTGCCGAACAGGGTTCATCCATTAATAATACTTCTGGTTGAGCGGCAATAGCGCGAGCAATACATAATCTTTGTTGTTGTCCCCCCGATAGGGAAAAACCGCTTTCTTTTAGTTTATCTTTTACTTCTTCCCAGAGAGCTGCCCGACGCAGGGAAGTTTCTACTAATTCATCTAAATCGCCTTTATAACCATTTAATCGCGCTCCGTAAACCACATTATCATAGATGGATTTGGGAAAAGGATTAGGGCGCTGGAACACCATACCGATATATTTTCTGACTTCGACAGGATCTACCTCTTGAGAGTAAATATCTTGGTTATGATAAAAAACTTTGCCGTCAATACGAAAACCGTGAATTAAATCATTGAGACGATTAAAACACCTGAGAATGGTACTTTTTCCACAGCCAGAGGGTCCGATAAAAGCAGTGACTCTATTTTTGGGAATATCGATGGAAACATCTCGTACTGCCCGATAATTACCATAGTAAATATCAGCCTTATCGACCTTTAAAACGGTTCCTGTAGAATGGGGGTTAGAATTAGTTAGCATAAATTATTTGCCTTGAATTTGGCTAATTTAGGAATCAGAAAGATAGGTAGATTTTTACTTAAATATCCCTTTTTGCTTTTCACTTTTTCCTTGACTTAATAGGTTTTCTGGCGCGTGGCTAAACGGGATAAAATGTTAGTTACCAACACCAAAAGCACGAGAATTAAAGCACCTGCCCAAGCTAATTGCTGTTGAGGGGCAAAAGGGGCAGTAGCAAAGTTGAAAACTAGGACCGAAAGGGTGGCAATCGGTTCGAAGACACCCCGAGGCCAAAAGTTAGAGAATAATGCCGTAAAAATTAAGGAGGCGGTTTCCCCAGCAGCCCTAGCAATTGCTAAGGTTACACCGGTTAAAATAGCGGGAACTGCCGCAGGAAGGACGATTTTTAGGACGGTTTGGTAGTTATAGGCCCCTAAACCCATGGCTGCCCAGCGGATGTCTTGGGGAACGATTTTTAAAGCCTCATCGGTGGTTCTAATAATAGTCGGTAACATTAACACCGCTAAACCGATCGAACCAGCTAGGGCAGAAAAGCCTAAAAGGGCTGTTCCTTCGCCAAATAAGGGCGCAACTAACAAACCGAAGGCGAAAACCCCGACAATAATCGAAGGGACACCCGCTAAAACGTTGGTAGCAAAGCGCACACCCTGGGCAAGTTTGTTATCACCGCTAAATTCCGAGAGATAAACCGCCGCTAAAACGCCGATGGGAACTGCGATCGCTGTAGCCAGGGCAACGACGATAATTGTACCTAAAATGGCATTAGCGATGCCTCCTCCTCCTAAACCCGGCGGTGGCGGTAATTTAGTAAAGAGATTAGCGTTTAAACGACCCACCCCTTGCACAAAAACAAAGCCTAGGACGGCAAAGAGGGGAATCACGGTGACAGCTAAACATAAAGCCGAGAGAACGGTCATAATTGTCCCCAATAGCGATCGAGGACTACTCGGTTTCTTTTTGAGATTATTGCCTAAATTCGCACTATCCATATCAGTTATCAGTTATCAGTTATCAGTAAACAGTAATCAGTGAAGAGTGAACAGTAAACAGTAATCAGTAAACAGTGAACAGTAATCAGTGAACAGTGAAAAGACAGCAGTAAACTGCCATTTGATGATGAACACTTAATACTCAAAACTCAAAACTGATAACTGATGGCTTAATACTTAGCTTTGACGCGATTAACGATTAATTCGGCGAAGATATTGACTACTAGGGTCAAAACCAAGAGAACAAAACCTGCATACATGAGTGCCGATACTTGCATTCCCGATGCTTCGGCGAATTGGTTAGCCAATAAGGAAGCGATCGTGTTAGCGGGGGCGAGAATAGAGGCACTAATGCGGTTAGAATTGCCGATAATCATCGTTACTGCCATGGTTTCCCCTAAAGCACGCCCTAAAGCTAACATAATCCCCCCGACAATCCCGGAAAAAGCGGCAGGAATTAAGACTCGAAAAATCGTTTCCCAACGGGTGGCCCCCAAACCTAGGGAAGCTTGTCGCAAATCCGGCGGTAAAGCGGCCAAAGAGTCGCGAGAGATAGCGATAATAATCGGCAGGATCATAATTGCTAAAATTACCCCCGCCGGTAACATTCCAGGGCCCCCTAAAGGAGTACTAAACAGAGGAATCCAACTAAAATTAGCATTTAACCAGTTACCAGGGGGTCTGAGGATAGGAATCAATACAAAGATACCCCATAATCCGTAAACAACACTGGGAATAGCGGCCAAAAGTTGTACGAGAAAAACCAAAATTGTCCGCGCATTTAAGGGAATAAAATCTTCGCTTAAAAAAATGGCTGAACCGATACCGAGGGGAACAGCAATCAGGAGGGCAATCAGAGAACTAACGAGAGTTCCGTAGATAACCGGCAGAACTCCGAATTCTTCCCGACCGCGCACGGGATTCCAAGCGCTACTGGTCAAAAATCCCAGACCAAAGGTTTGAATCGCTGGTAGGGCCCGAATAAAAATAACTAGGGCAATTAGGAGCAAAATCAGCCCAATAGCGATGGCAAAGGCGGTGGTTAATCCAACAAAGCCTTTATCGAGGATTTTTTCCGATTCTGGACGTTCTTTAAAAGTTGAGTCGGGCGAAACTGTGGGCGCACTCATGATTAGGGTTTAAATCCAGCTAGTTTGAGGTAGCTAAGGTCGAAATTGGCCTTTCTACACTATTATTGTAACTTTGAATACATTTTTTCGGCGACTAATCCACCTTGATCGTGTAATCAGGATAGATGACATCGGCAGCGGCGGCTACTCGTTCCCGAACGTTTTTCGGTAGGGGAATATAACCAAGGGGAGCTGCTTGTTCTTGTCCTTGGTTAAGTCCAAATTCAATCATCGCCTCCATTGCTAAAGCTTTTTGGGGATCGTTGTATTTTTTGTAAACCAACATCCAGGTATAGGTGACAATGGGATAGGAATTTTCTCCCGGCGGATCGATGATAAAAGCCCGCAGATTTTCGGGTAATTCCACCGTGGCTAAGGTGGCAGCGGCGTTGGTTTCATTGGGGATAACGAATTGACCGGCTTGGTTTTGTAAAACGGCCATGGGCAGGTTATTATTTTTAGCGAAACCGTACTCGATATAGCCGATCGAGCCTTGATTTTGTTGAATTAGGGCAGTTACACCCTCATTGCCTCTACCGCCAAGAAATTTACCTTTTTTGGTCGGCCATTGTACGGCTTTTCCTTCCCCGATGCTTTTTTTCCATTCGGGACTAACGGCGCTTAAAAACTTGGTAAAAACTCCCGTTGTTCCGCTACCGTCTGCCCGGTGAACTACGGTAATTTCTTCATCGGGTAGTTTTAAATCGGGGTTATCGGCGACAATTTTGGCATCGTTCCAACGGGTAATCGTGCCTAAAAAGATGCCTATATATGCTTCCCTACTTAGTTTCAGCCCTTCTACTCCGGGCAAATTATAAGCCATAACGATGCTTCCCGCCGTCATCGGTAGCAGTAAAACCCCGCGGCTAACTCTGGCCATATCCTCGTCACTCATGGCCACATCGGAAGCGCCAAAATCGATCGTACCTTGGACAAATTGTTCGACTCCCGCCCCGCTACCGGTAGATTGATAGTTAATTAGTAGTTTGGAAAATAGTTGATTAATGGTGACAAACCAGTTTTGATATAGGGGTGCAGGAAAAGAAGCACCCGCACCATTGAGGGCGATCTCTCCTTTTAGGGGAACCTGGGCGATTCTATTGCTTCCCTCTCCGCTGGTTCCCGCCGTATCGCCGCCACCACAAGCGGTTAAAGTCGCTGTTAGAGTCGCTAGGGATAAGGCTGTTAGTAAATTGGTCTTGTTTTTGTTGAGCATAGGATTAATTTTGATCCGTAAACTGCCTTAAATCTTACGCTAAAAGTTACCACTGCTTGGTAAAGAATAGGTTAAGAAGTGAATAAAAGAACGTAATGTATTGTCAATAAAAATTTTCTCGATAACTAGACAAAAATCTCAACTTCTTTTACCATTTATTTTGACTAAACATTAGTTTTAAGTCGCGGGTAAAGCAGCTAACTTTTCCTGTCTAGATAGGGGGTTTCTCTTTCCCTACCATTATAGTGACGTAAAAACAACAAAGAAAAGATTAAGGTTTTTAGCCATCATCCCTCAGCTTTTTTCTTCCCACTTCCCCACTGATAACTGAAAAGTCTCCCCAATACCCGTTTTTACTTTCTCCTTTTGACACCTATGCTAGAAATCTTTACTCAGCTATCTCGTCCGACCAAAGTAGTGGCAACCATACTAGGAACTGCTCTACTTTTACCCGCTTGTGCCAATATTAATCCTCAAGATCTAAAACCAATTAAAATCGATGGTTCGAGTACCGTAGCACCAATTACTGATAAAGTTCTCGAAGATTTTAAAGCTAATACCCCTAACAAAGCTTTGGCTGATGTTAAAATTGACGCTAATATTTCAGGAACTGGCGGCGGTTTTAGAAAATTTTGTGCGGGAGAAACAGATATTAATAATGCTTCTCGGCCGATTTCTGTGGAAGAATTAAAAGAATGTGATGCTAATAAGGTAAGATTTATCGAACTACCGATCGCTTTTGATGCTTTAACCGTGGTAGTCAATCCCAAAAATAACTGGGTTGATGATATTTCCACCACAGAATTAAGAACTATTTGGGAACCAGCGGCCGAGAATAAAATCAAACGTTGGAATCAAATTAATCCCGCTTGGCCCGACCAACCGATTACCCTTCACGGGCCGGGTAAAGATTCCGGAACCTACGATTTTTTTAGTGATGTAATTAACGGCAAAGATGCCAGTCGTGGGGACTTTAATTTTAGTGAAGATGACCAAGCTTTAGTTAATGCCGTCAGTCAAGATGCCAACGCTTTAGGCTATTTTGGCCATGCTTACTATGAACAAAATCGGGATAAATTAAAAGCTTTGAAAGTTAACGGTATTGAACCAACTCGCGGCAATGTCGAGGATAGTAAATATCAGCCTTTATCTCGTCCTTTGTTTATTTATGTTAATGCTCAAAAAGCCCAAGAGAATCCCGCTTTAGAGAAATTTGTTAAATATTATCTCGATCGAGTTCCTGATTTATTAGATAGTATTGGTTATATTCCCCTACCGGATGAGGCCTGTCATTTGGCACGGGTACAGTTGCAAAAATTTGAGGTAGGAACGGTTTTTAATGGCCGACCTCAACCCAATTTAACCATCGGGGAATTACTTCGCAAACAAGCTCAATTTGAAGCGAAGTAACGATTCCCATCTCATACTAAATCTCTTGAGTATAGCCTACATATCAGGAGAGGCAATAGGCAATAGGGGCAATAGATAGGCTCTTCTAGGTTCTGTGTGATAAGTTTAACTTACATAGGATCGATCTTTGTGTCCTCTGTGTCTGGAGTGGTTCCTTCTACTCCCTCGCCAGCAGGACTGTATCTTAGAATACATTTTACCCACCAAATCCAAGAGAGCCATAGATAATCAGTCTTTAACAACCGGATTTAGTATGAAAGGAAAATATATAAGGATTTTCCTACTCCTATCTGCCTCCTAACATAGCAAAAGGTTTGCCAATTTCACCCAACAGAGATACAGAAAAAAAAGAGGGGACAAACCCCCCATTCAGCGTATCAATAAACTTGTTAATTAACCCTTCGGTGTCGCCCCAAATTGCTCAATGAGGATAGAAGTTAACACCGATTTTAAGTCTTCACAGGGAATCCCTTTTTGTACACAACTTCCCAGGTGAGCATCTTTACCCACTTTACCCCCCATGTAGAGGTCAACTCCCTCCACGGTTTTGCCGTCTTTGCGAGCTTTTGTCCCCATCAAACCGATATCGGCCACTTGGGGTTGTCCGCAGGAGTTAGGGCAACCAGTCCAGTGCATACGCACACCCCGGGGGATATTTAATTCAGCATCTAACTGACGAATCAAGTCCACAGCCTTATTTTTGGTTTCAATCAGGGCAAAATTGCAGAATTGCGCCCCCGTACAGGAAACGAGCGCTCGTTGTAAAGGAGTGGGATTGGGGGTAAACTTAGCCAGTAAAGGCTCGGTTAAAAGAGTCGCCACATTTTCAGCCGCTATATTCGGGATAATCACGTTTTGTTCCACAGTTAAACGCAATTCTCCGCTGCCATACACTTCGGCAATCCGGGCTAAATCGAACATATCATCGGCAAATAGACGACCAACGGGAACACAAAGACCGATATAGCTCAATCCCTCCTGTTTTTGGGGAAAAACTCCTAAATGATCTCGTTTTTCCCAGTCAATTGCGTCTTTTTCCGCTGCCGTTGCCAAGGGATAACCTAACTGATTAGCCACCCGCGTGCGGAATTCCTCGATTCCCCACTCATCAATTAACCACATTAAACGGGATTTTTGACGATTGGCACGCAATCCGTTATCGCGGTAAACTTCTAAAATCCCTCGGCATAAATCCACCACCTCCTGATTCGGTCTCACCCAAACATTCATGGGAATTGCCGCTTCACAGCGTTTAGCCGAGAAAAAGCCACCTACCACGACATTAAAGCCTAATTCTCCCTCTTTATAGGCAGGAACAAAGGCAATATCGTTAATTTCCGCATGAACCGAGTTATCCCGGCCCCCCTCGATGGCAATATTAAATTTGCGGGGCAGATTGGTAAATTGATAATTACCTTGACCGCAGTTGGTAATCATATCTTGGACTTTTTGGACTAATTCCCTGGTGTCAATTAATTCATCTGCGTCTAGTCCCGCCATGGGTGAACCGGTAATATTTCTGACATTATCCATGCCCGATTGTACCGAAGTCATGCCCACGGATTTTAGTCGTTGGAAAATATCAGGAATATCTTCGATACGAATACCGCGTAATTGTAGGTTTTGACGAGTAGTAATATCGGCATTGCCATCATCACCGTAACGCTGCACGATTTCCCCTAAAACCCGCATTTGCTCACTGCTGAGAATGCCGTTAGGAACCCGCAAACGCATCATGAATTTACCCGGGGTGACAGGACGATAAAAAACCCCCACCCATTTTAAGCGATGTTCTAAATCGGTTTTATCCATCGCTTCCCAACCGATTTGGGCAAAATGATCTAGTTCATCTTTAATGGCTAATCCGTCTTTCTCGGCTTTAAATTTCTCGAATTTATTGAGAGTTGTTCCATCTTTTTCAGGTGCTTGTACCATGAATCTATCTCCTTCTGGTTTGTGGGTGTAATTGTTCTAGTTGGTGCGGGTTAGAAATGAAGAAATCGGGATTTAACAATAAGTATTCTGTAAAATACTGTCGTCATTAGCAAAAATTTAGTAATTTACCTAGTCTCTATTTGTTATTTAATTCTTTTTAACTTGGACAATTTTGTATTGTTTGTAACAGAAATCCTTTAACCATCGTGTTTAAGGATTTCTGTCATGCAGTAAGTGCATTGAGGTGGGGAAGTGGGGGGAAGGGAGCAGGGAATTGTCCTAAGCGAGAAACTTAACCAACTCCTCTAATTTTTGCCAAGCTAACCCACTGGCTAAAATCTCGCGAGCGAGGGCGAAACCAGCAGCATGATCGCCAAAAGTGACCTTTTCTGCCACCTGTAGGGCAAGAGCGGCATTAATCGCCACAGCATCCCGTTGAGCGGGCGTTCCCCCCCCTTGCAGAACATTTTTGAGGATTTCGGCATTTTCTGGCACTTCCCCGCCTTTAAGGGCATTTAAACTGGCTCTAGGGATAGAAATTGACAAGGGATCGATCGCCGCAGAAATCACCTCGCCATTATTTAATAAAGCCATATCGGTCAGATCTCCCAACCCCACCTCGTCGAGTTTTTCCCGGCCGTGAACAATAATCGCCTTGGGGGTTCCCATTTGTGCTAAAGCTGTGGCCATGGGGGTGAGAAATTGCTGGTCATAAACCCCAATAACTTGACCTGTGGGACGGAGAGGATTAACTAGAGGACCCAGAAGATTAAAAACCGTGCGAACTTTCAGGGTTTTGCGGAGATTAGCCACACTTTTCAGGGCCGGATGCCAACCGGGGGCAAAAAGAAAGGTCACTCCCACCCCATCTAAAGCCGCCGCCACTTTCTCGCTAGGGGCGCTTAAATTAACCCCAAGATATTCTAAAACATCGGCCGAACCGACTTTACTGGAGGCGGAGCGATTGCCGTGTTTAGCCACTTTTACGCCCCCGGCGGCCGCCACAAAAGCCACGGCAGTGGAAATATTAAAGGTTGAAGCCCCGTCACCGCCGGTGCCACAGGTATCGATAACGGGAGTAGTATGGGGTTTAGGGTCTTCTAAGCGAGATTGTTGCCGTAAAACTCCAGCCATTCCCGCTAATTCGGCGGCCGAGACTCCTTTTGCTTGCAAAGCCGCTAAAATCGCCCCCGATAAAACTTCCGGAATCTCGCCGTTTAACCATCCGGTCATTAATTCTTCAGCTTGGTTAAGGGAAAGGGATTTTTGATCGAGTAGTTGCTGCAGTAGGTTTGGCCAGTCTTGATTGGTCATCGCTGTTCCATTGGTGTGGGGATGGGGCGATATACTATCATAGCGGTTTGTCTGGAGAATCGATCGCTCCTAGTAAGTAGCTGGTTATAATTAAATTAAAAATGGATTTTAGGTTCGATCCCCCCTGCCCCCTTTGATAAGCTATCCATTAGTCACATCTTTCTTAACATAAAATTTGACAAAAAGAGAAAAGTGTGCAAGATGGCTCAAGGGGGTTCTATGGGGGGACCAATTTGATGAGATAGTTTCCAAGTCTGGCTGATATCATGTAACCTTCGCAGTCCCAACCAAATAGTTTTAACACCTGGTTCACCGTCACCTTTTCTACCTAAAAACCCCCCAAGAGAAG
>NZ_JAQMSY010000236.1:0-29490 GCF_028329095.1 Microcystis sp. CS-574 | reverse complement strand
CGATCCCCCCTGCCCCCCTTGATAAGGGGGGTGTCTGATAATTTTTAACGCCTACCTGCTTAACTCTATTTCATTATTTCCAAAAAAGAAAATTAGAGGAGTTGATAACTAAAAAACCCAGACGGGAACTCGTTTATAAGCAGGAGTCCCACAGCGAGGATCGATTTTAGCTTTGAATAAAACATTAGTTTCGGGATAGAACATAAAGCCAACACCTTCGCGAATCGGACCGAAAATAAGTTCGATATTCTCTAATTTGCCGGCATCTCCTTGAACGGTGACTCGTTGATGTTCTTGAAAGCCCGCTTTTTTGGCATCTTCGGCGTTGATCAATAAACAATGACGGTGAGGCATTCCCCGATATTTATCGCCCACTTGATAAACGACGGTATTATGTTGTCCATAACTGCGTCCTGTTCCGAGAATCAGAGCAATTCCTGGTGCATTTTCTGGTTGATTGAAATCTTGCTTTTGCGGTGCTTTTAAAGTGGGTAAAAGCGTGACAGACATTTGCGCTTTTCCAGTCGATGTTGGAAAATGGGGTTCGGTAAAAATCCGTCCGCTAATGGTAAATTCTGTTTGGGTTTGATCTAATTGCCCGATCTTTTCATAACCAGGAATCGTTTTGGCGATTAACTGACGAATATAGGCGGTATCGTGTAATCTCGACCAATCAATCGGGTTTGTGCCTAAAACCTTGACGGCAATATTTGTTAACAGTTCTACTTCCGAGATGATATCCACATGGGAACCCTGTAGATGACTGCTTCCCCGCTCGTTAAAACGGACAAAATTATTGCCCGATTCGGTGGTTGTCAGGTGAGGATTTTCAAAACGAGCGAATACGGGTAAAATTATCGTATTTTGTCGGGCTAATCCCTGAAAATGTCCTAAATTTGGCTTAGTAGCTACATAAAAAATTGTATCAATTTGAGCTAAGGCTTTTTTGGCTTGAGTTAAATCTGGATTTGCTCCATAAAGATTACCTCCCAAACAGAAAAGAGTGTTAATTTTTCCCCGTTCGGCAGCTTCAATTAGTGCCCTGGTATCATAACCGCCGGTTATATTTAATGGCTTTCCTAAAAGTTGAGCAAGTGCCTCGGCGATTTCCTGACGTAATCTCACTGTAACGCCCATAGAACCGAAGCCCTGTACATTAGAATGACCTCTGATTGGCATGGTTCCGGCTCCGATTTTGCCAGCATTTCCCGTCATTAAAGCGGTATTGGCAATACTGATAATATTATCTACCCCATTTTCCTGTTGTGTAACCCCCATTGCCCAAGCGAAAACCACACGCTCTAAATTGCCGAAAAGGGCGGCGGCTGCTTCAATTTCTTCTCGGGACAAACCGCAGGTTTTAGTAATGGTTTCCCATGGTGTTTGTCGGGCATAATCTATAACAGATTGCCAATTTTCTGTATGGGATTCCAGATAATTCCACCGAACTAAATTTTGTTCGATCAAAGATTTTTGTAATCCGACGAATAGGGCAGTATCGCTACCCGGTATCGGCTGTAGGTAGAGAGTTGAAATATCGGAACCGCCCCGCAATAAAGATTTAATCGGAAAAGCGGGTGAGGAGAATTTGACCAATCCGACTTCAATTTGCGGGTTAATAATAATAATTTTACCGCCGCGATCACGAATTTGAATTAATTCATTCATCAGGCGAGGATGATTAGCCGGAGCGTTAGAACCGATTAACACCACACAATCGGCTTGTTTTAAACTTTCCAGACTGACCATCGAAGTTCCGGTTCCGAAAACCTGTTTTAAGCCTACGGTCGAGGCGGCATGACAGAGATCGGAACAATCGGCTAAATTATTACTTCCTAATGCCCGGAAAAACAATTGTAAGAGATAGGCGGCTTCATTAGAAGAACGTCCCGAACTATAGGAGGCAATAGTCTCGGACGGTTGACGAAAAGCTTGTTCGGCTAATCGATACACTTCTTCCCAACTAATCCGTTGATAGTGACTTTCTCCGGCTTTTAAGAGGACGGGATAACTGAAACGACCCAAGCGATCGCATTCTAGGGAGGTTAAGGACTGTAATTGAGCGAGATGATAGGTCTGAAAAAAATCAGTTTTAATACCTGGCATTAATTCGGAAGTAACTGCCTCGACACTTTTGAGACAACGTTGCAGACTTTCCCCCGCTTCGTTGACAAAACCGCCCTTTTGTCCTCCCGTTCCCCAAGCGCAAGCTAAACAGGCACTTTTATGATTCAAGGTTTGCCAGAGTTTAACCCCTTGAGGAGAGAGAGTTTTTTCTGCCCAATATTGCAATACGGGAAAACCCCCGCCCGCCTCAATTTTGTTGGATGTTTCTCGTTCGTTCATTGTTTTTTTCTCTCGATTTTTCTCAAATTCATCCGATAGGGAGAGTGTACCCAGTACAGTTGAGTTTATCACCATTTTTAAAAAAGTGCATCAGCAAGACATAAACGACTGGGTAAGCTACGGTTAGTTGTTGACAATATCCCCTGATTGTGATTTTATCAGACTAGGGAGAGGTCTATTAAAAATGATAATTCCGATGGATGAAAATGAAGACTTTCAACATTTAGAAGAGATGATCGCCAATCTCCAAGTAAAACAGAAACAGATTCTGAAAGGGATGTTAGATTATCCGATTCAAATCGATTCGGCAATGGGGATACTTTCCGATCCATCTCGGCAATTGGCAACAACTCATAATAATATAACCAGAGTACATAAAATTCTTAAAGAATTGGAAAAACAAGGATTGGTTAGTTTCCATAATCCTCAATATTCTTTGACCGAGTTGGGAAGAAAAATAGTAAGACACCTTAGCAATAAGAGTCCAACCCCAAGACGAGATGCACAGAGAAAGGAAAAACTGCAAAAAAGCTACGATTTTTTAGAACTCCATAGACAAGGATTGAGCTATCAGCAAATAGGGGATAAATACGGCATAAGTCGCGAGCGTGTCCGTCAAATTCTTGCCAGTAACCCCGAATTTGAAGCTTATCGGCAAAAACAAAAGGAAAACAGTTATCGTTGAACGACTGTAAGAAGAGCGAGAAACGAAATTTACAATCTTTCCAACAATTCCTCGCGGGATAAATTTGCCAAAGAAAGAAGCAATCCGGTGCGTTCCGAGATAGGAAGTTGGGCGATCCGTTCCACCAGACCAGATAATTCCGAATCTAGGCTGCCAAAGCGTCCTTCCAGAAGACTGGCTATCAGGGAATACCGTTCTTCTAAACTACCTTGTTGTATCCCTTCTTGCTTCCACTCTTCCCTTTGTTGTAAATAAGCTGGTGATAGATTCATGATGTCCTCCTGTTCTTCGGTACTTAAATTATCTCTCAATTCTAAGTTTTTGCGCCAGTTGGCCAGAATTTCTAATAAATTCTCTCGAAAAGGATTGCGTTCTGGCAGTTCAACTAACTCTTCAACTGCTCGTTTTTGAGTTCCTCCTTTACCTAATACCCTCAACCATAAGGTGTCATCAATTACTGGTAATTGATGAATGACAATGATGCCCGCTTTGAGAGACTTCGCTAAAAAGTAAACCCCTGTTAACCAATTACTCTCATCGCTGTGAGTCCCGAAATCTTCAATCATTCTAGCTGAAAAGGTGGGCGTTAGAATCCAGAGAACTGGTAGTTCAGCTTCTGTTAGAGTTTTGTTTGACCGTTTCGCTTTTCTCAAGACATCCCCATGAACCGCGTATAACTTTGACAAACAACTGCGAATCTCTACCTCGGTCGGGGGATTGCGGAAAGGTTCAAACAAACAGGAAGTAGCCGCCATTTTTCCAAGTAATCCTAAAGGTAACTCAGTGGGAGGCGGTGAGCTAAATGGTTCAAACCAGACATGGATTTCTTGAACCTCACTTTTTACTTTCTTACTTTTTCTAATCGTCCCTAGAGGTGTTAGTAATTCCTCTAAATATTCCTTAGCAAATTGGTCATGAATTTGGCGAGTCATTCAAATTAATAATCAAGCATAAAAAGGACGGTAATAATCTTATTATATCATTAATTAAAAAGGAATCCAATCGACAATATCGATCCATTCTTCTGCTTCGGTAGTTTCCCAAATCATAATTAATTCTTCGGCTAGTTTTCCTATTGTTGTTGTGGGATGTATCCAAAACAGTCCCCAGATTTGTTGATTTTTTTGTCAATATTCCTCTAAATGTTCAGGCATACTGGTACGATTATCTGTCACCAAGAGTCGTTGAGATAATCAGGGTCAAGAGTTCCTAACGGTGGTGTATTCGGCTCTCCAATGCGTAAAATATCTATCTCTGGATTTAACCTTAAGACAGCAATTTTCAAGCGGGGGGATAAGTTTTCATACAGTAAAAACTTGATTTTTATACCTTGACAGAATTTTGCCTTTGCTGTTTAATTTTTCTCATCTTTTCTCGTTGAGGTGAAGGATGTTTTAGTGCTTCATGGTAGCGAGTCTGTCGCCAATTCTGGAGGCGCAATAAATAAGCATCAATTTTTTGCCGATTCTGGAGATAATAAGTAATAGTAGCGTAGATTTTCTCTAGACTTAGATCGGGATAGATAGCATTTATTTCTTCTGGGGTATAGCCTTCCAATAAATAAAAGAGTACGTTGTCAATTCCGAGGCGATTACCTTTGATTCTAATATCATTTTCGGAGATAAATAAAAAATAATCTTCTAGTTGCATAATTAATTGTTCCCTTAATTTTATTTCATTTTTACCGCTTATTTATAGCATTTCCTGTTCGCAAGAGGTACATTGTCGAGGTTGAAAGGCTTAATCAGCAAAGGTTTAACTGTGCCACACAGGTGTGAGAACCGCTATATTAATGTTTTATCATAATTAGTTTACCTTGTGCTTCCCTTGTTT
Source organism: Microcystis sp. CS-574 (assembly GCF_028329095.1). Classification (NCBI taxonomy): domain Bacteria; kingdom Bacillati; phylum Cyanobacteriota; class Cyanophyceae; order Chroococcales; family Microcystaceae; genus Microcystis; species Microcystis sp. CS-574. The sequence continues at coordinate 24,626 of NZ_JAQMSY010000236.1, read as the reverse complement.
TCAAACCTTTAACCGGGATAAACTGCCCCGCGGCCATAACCCCGGCTGCTATGCTGGCAGCCACTATGACGGAGCTACTTTAACGGGAAGTGTGGATTATCGGCTGGCCGCCGAAATATGTCGGGAACTCGATGCCATCGAGCGAAAGAATTGACGGGATTATCGAAATCCACCTATCGACCATCGGCAAAAATCTGAGACAGTGCCAGCGCACATCGACCGAGGAAAGGTCAGCGCGGCAGAAGCATCAGGCTGTTTTGGGGAAATTGAACGGTCATTCCTTAAATGGTGCAGGTTGAACGATTTTGGTGTTTACTGTCCCAATTGCGTACTGCCCTCTTAAAACAGCGATCGCCGACTCATCGTTAAACGTAATTGTACTACCAGCAGGAGTGAAGCAGTCCGAGAAACCGGCGAGTAAATGACCTAACGAGAGTGCGGTCTCGCGCAGCGAGTGCCTTCGGCAGCGCTGTCAGCTAATTGCCCAGGAAGTGGCCGATGGGGAGGGAGACAGCCGCAATCAAATCCGTCGCCAAGAGAGAGTGGGTGATGCTGCGGTGGGGAAACCTGTCTTCCAGGAAGCTGCTGAGGGGGAAGCAGATTTTGTCGATGGTACTGGTGGTGGTGTCGATGTCGGGAAGCTGGGAACCCAGGACAGCCAAACCCAACGCCATCGGGTCAGCAGTTCCTATGATTAAGGATGTGCCTGCTGCGGCGATGGTGGCGTGGGTCATGGACATGAAGCCGAGAAACATGGGTAATTATTACTTATCGAAAATTTTGGGTTTAAAATATGTCAAGACCTCAAAACCAAATTCCGAGAACACCTTCTCTTTGCATCACGTTTTGCCTACGTACAATCAATTTAGTAGCCTCTGGTGGAAGTAAAGTATTTATAATTTCTACAACCTTTTTTGCCCCTTTGCGGTCTTTTTCATCGAAAAAATCAACCCCAGGACCATATTTGTCTGATTTATTGTCAAATCCTACTACTTGAAAACCCTGAGATTCTAGTTTTTGAATAAGGAGATTTCGTTCAAGAACTGGACGACTATTTACTTGTCCAAGATGAATAAAAAGCCGAAACCTAGAATTTATTATTCTAGAATTTAGTTGTGTTTCAATTTTCTTAGATTCTTCCTTAGCCTTAACAGTCAATAATCCAGATTGTTTTGCCCACTGATTAAGTTTTTCTCCTGTTGCTGGCTGAATCATCAGTAATAGCGTTAGAGCGTTATTCTGTCTTATACTATTCCCACTGACTATCTCCTGATAAAAAATCTCAACATATTTCTGTTCTAATTCTCTACTAAATTGAGATTCTTGGATCTGTTGCAGTTCAATCTGTATTTGATTTTGCTTTTGATTTTGCTGGTCTGCTATTTGATTTTGATTCCATGCTATAAATGCCGACAGAAGAGCCGCAATACTAGAAATAATAATGCCAATCGCTTCTATTTTGGTTATTTGGGGCTTATCATTGCTCATTGTCCTAACCTCTTCCTCGCCCCGCTCACAGAACCAAGCTGCTTCAGTGCCATCCCTGCCACCAAACAGACCCCACCTCTCATCTAAACTTTTCTCCAAATGGCAAAACTCTTAACCTAATGAAGTTTCGGCGATTTCATCTGTGCAATTGTCCCCCAAGTAATCTAATTATTTCCCCCTTATTCAACTATCCCTACTCTATCTCCGATAATCTCAACCAATGAGGTTTTTTTCACAAAATTTAACGATTAGCCGACAACGAATCGCAGAAATATCCAGCGATCGCTAAAGTGCTTAACAAAAGAAATTATAATCTTATCGATTTTGACCGTGCCACTATCCAAAGGAATAGATTAGATTTCTCGAAAAAACAGATGCGGGAAAATTACCGATCGCACCGGAACTTTTTCCTTATCGGTAAAGATCGGGCGATTTGCCTATTCTTGCTATTCCTAATACATCCGAGAGCGCCCGTCCTGTCGAATTTATCTTTAAACCCTAACTATCCCCGTACAATTATCAGCATATCGATCATAAACCTTGAGATAGGTTACACACCATGAGCGAATACCAATATTACGAATTCCAAGCTATCGATCGCCCCCTCACCCAAGAGGAAAGGGCTGCCATCTGCGAGCTATCGAGCCGCGTCAAACCGACGGCAACGACTGCCAGTTTCACCTATAGTTACGGCAATTTTCGGGGGGATCCCAAACAGGTGCTGGCTCGGTATTTCGATATCATGTACTACATCACCAACTGGGGAACACAGCAATTAATGTTTCGTTTTCCCACATCCCTGATCAACCGAGAAACAATTGAACTTTACTGTATCGATAATTATATCAGCTTATCTTTTGCGGGAGATTGGGCAATTTTAGATTGGGAATTTAGTCAAGAAGAGGGTTTTAATGACTGGATAGAAGGAGAAGGGATTCTATCGGAATTGATAGGATTACGCCAAGAAATTCTCCAGCAAGATTATCGAGGATTATATTTAGCCTGGCTGAAAGCTATTGACTTATCGGAGGGATATATAGACATCGATAAGACCCAACTAGAACCTCCTTTACCCCCCGGACTAGGGCAACTTTCTGCCGCTCAAAAGGCTTTTACGGAAATCTTTGAATTGGACGAACACTTATTAAATGTTGCTTGTGCATCCAGTGGTAAACTAACAACTATCTCGGAGCAAACTTGGCAACAAGCTATTAGCCAATTATCGGCTTCTGAACGCGAAGATTTCCTATTAAGATTGGCTAAAGGAGAACATAATTTATCTGCTAAATTCAAACAAAAGCTGTCTCAATTAATCCCTACTTCTGCTGCTTCTAACCAGCCTCGACGCACGATCCAAGAACTTCTTGAGGCTGCTGCTGAGGAAGGAAAAAAGGCAGAAAAACGGCGACAACAAGAAGCGGAAGCCAAGCGAATTGAGGAACTACAAACTTTAGCTAAACGGGAAGCGCAAGTTTGGCAGCAAGTCGAGTCCCTAATTCAGAAAGCCCAGTCTAAATCCTACGATGAGGCTGTTAAATTGTTGGTCAAATTAAGAGATTTAGCCGAATATCAAAACCGGTTGCCCGTTTTCCAAGAGCGCCTGAACCGGATTTACGAGCAGTACAGTAACCGGTCTGGGTTGAAGAGGAGGTTACAAGAAGTGGGACTTACTGACAGTAAGTGAATCGCTCTTGAATTTTCGGCGGCTGCATCTCAATTTGGTCGAAATATCTATATTACATTTTGGGCGCACGCAGTTCGATCAACTCACTGACCACGATGCGCCCCTATCATTGGCGCAATAACTGACAAGCGATCGGTTTTTCCTCCGGGGTAACGTAGAACGTGATCCGAAGGAATCCTTTTCACTGGAAAGACGATCTGTTAATGTACGGCTGTAATGCCTGATTGTGTCCTATAGGTCTAATAAAGTTGTTAAGTATTGCCGTTATCGATCGAGATCGGGTTAGCTTGGAGATAGCAGTGAGCATTCAGCTTTAAACACTTAATAACTGCTAACCGAATCACTGATAAGGGGGTTTTTTCATGGCTTTTAGCCGTTCTAGCGGTATTTTGCTTCATCCCACCAGTCATCCTGGCCGTTACGGGATTGGAGAACTAGGTAGGGAAGCCTATCAATTTATCGATTTTTTGGCTCAAAGTGGTCAAAAACTCTGGCAAATTCTCCCTTTAGGCCCCACAGGGTACGGTAACTCTCCCTACATGAGTTTTAGTGCCATTGCCGGCAATCATCTCCTGATTAGTCTCGATCTTCTTCGGGAGAAAAACCTGCTTAGTGACGCAGATTTCGAGGATATTCCCGATTTTCCCCTCGATCAAGTGGATTTTGAGCGATTGATCGCTTGGAAAATTCCCCTACTTAGAAAGGCGGCGAGCAATTTTGTCAAGGGTTCTGACACAATTCTTTACAAACAGTTTGCTGGCTTTTGTGCTGGCAATGCCGATTGGTTGGAGGATTACGCCCTATTTATGGCTTTATCCCACGCTTACCAGGGTAAAGCATGGATGGAATGGCCGACAGAAATTCGCGAACGTCATTGGGGTGCGTTGGAAACACCGAAACAGGAGTTACAAGAGGAGATTTTTCTGCACAAATTCCTGCAATTTGAGTTTTTTGAGCAGTGGTTAGCCCTAAAACGCTATGCTAACTCCCTCGGTATCGAGATTATCGGTGATATCCCCATTTATGTCTCCCATAATAGCGCCGATGTTTGGGCAAATCCGCAGGTTTTCCGACTAGATACCCAAACCGGTAATCCCTTGGAAGTGGCCGGGGTTCCCCCGGATTATTTCTCAGAAACGGGGCAATTATGGGGCAATCCTCTCTATAACTGGGATTATCTCAAAAATACGGGCTTTGACTGGTGGGTACGCCGTTTAAAAGGGGTTCTTTCTCTAGTCGATATTATCCGTATCGATCATTTTCGCGGATTAGAGGCCTATTGGGCGGTGGCTTTTGGCCAGGAAAACGCTATTAATGGTCATTGGCTCAAGGCCCCAGGTTATGATCTCTTTAATACTATTGGCGCTCGTTTAGGTAAATTGCCGATTATTGCCGAAGATTTGGGCGATATTGACCAAGCAGTCTTAGATTTTCGCGATCACTTTGCCTTCCCCGGGATGAAGATTCTCCACTTTGCTTTTGGGGGTGATGCGGGTAATCCCTATCTTCCTTTTAACGTCGAACGCAACTGTGTGATTTATACTGGCACTCACGATAATAATACTACTGTGGGCTGGTTTCAGGATAACGCCAATGACTACGAAAAAGCGCGACTATATCAATATCTTGGCGCTCCCAGTGGTCAGGGAGTGGCTTGGGATCTGATTCGACTGGCCTATAGTTCCGTGGCTAATCAGGCGATCGTACCGTTACAGGATGTGTTAGGTTTAGGATCGGATGCGCGGATGAATACCCCCAGTGTCGCAGAAGGGAATTGGTCATGGCGCTATCGTCAGGAAGCTTTAACCGGAGAATATAGCGAGAGATTGCGAGATTTAGTCAATCTTTTTGGCAGAAATCGTTAAATCTCAACCCTTTTGTCGAGACGTTACCCCTAACGTCTCTTTTTGTCTGGTTAATGTGGGTGAGAATTTTTTAGCAATCTTTGCCGGATGCGATCGAGATTTTCTCGACTATTGACGGGTAAATGGGGTAAGGGTAATTCTAAATTGGGCCAATTACTCAAATCATGGCAGGGACAGGATAAACTCGATTGGCCCAGCACTTCAATTGGTACTGGTATAGTACAACGAGCGCAGGGATGAAATTCCCATTGAGGGGAAAGTAAGTCTTGGATGGTTTGTTGAGTACCCTCTAGGTAACAATCGCCACTTTCAGGATCAAGCATTTTTTGCCAACAATCTTCAAACTCCGACGAATAGCGATCAGCATTGAAAATAGGCAGCGGAAATAGCATAGCTTGGTTTTTGGGACAAATAACTTTTTTTCCCAATTGAAACCAATGGGCGAGATATTTTTTAACTGCGGAGGTGTCTGACATATAGTTTGTGTGGAGGCTGCCCTGATTATTGCTCTTACCATCAATCCTAGCGTTAACTTCCGGTGTCGGACAGGTCTTAGGATGATTGATGATCGAGTTTAATAATTATTTTAGGTAACTGAGCATCTGGAGCTAGATTAATCCCAATAAACTCACCATTAAAGCTTTTTGGGCGTGCATCCGATTTTCCGCTTGTTCCCAGACTTTTGATTGTACACCCTCGATCGCCCCGTCGGTAATTTCTTCACCCCGGTGAGCAGGTAAACAATGGAGAATAATCGCGTCTTTGTCAGCGTGACTCATTAGCTGTTCATTGACTTGGTAGGGCTGAAAAACGGGAATTCGGGCATCAGCGAGGCTTTCCTGTCCCATACTCGCCCAGACATCAGTATAGACCACCTGAGAGTCTTTTACAGCAGTAACGGGATCGTCGGTAATTAAGATTTTACTACCGGTTTTCTCGCCAATAGCCTGGGCGCTGGCGACAATTTCCCCATCGGGTTGATAGTTTGCGGGGGAGGCAACCCGCACATTTAACCCCATCAAAGCACCACCCAAGAGGAGAGAATTAGCGACATTATTACCATCCCCCACATAGGTGAGGTTAATTCCCCGTAAAGTCTGAAAAGTCTCTTGGATAGTCTGTAAATCGGCTAATATCTGGCAGGGATGTTCTAAATCCGTTAAAGCGTTGATAATCGGGATGCGCGAGTAATTGGCAAAAGCTTCTAAATCCTCTTGTTTAAAGGTGCGAACTGCGAGAATATCGAGATAGCGATCGAGTACCCGGGCCGTATCGGCTAAGGGTTCCCCTCGCCCCACTTGCGTTACACTGGGGTTAAGATCGATCACCTGTCCCCCTAACTGGTACATGGCGACGGTAAAGGAAACCCGCGTCCTGGTGGAAGCTTTATAAAATAGCAATCCTAAGACTTTTTTGCAGCTGGGGTTAAGAGTGCCAGCTTTAAGCTGTGCCGATAGATTGAGTAGGGCGCTGATTTCTTCGCTACTCATGTCGGTTATTCTTAAAACATCTCGTCCTTTTAAAGTGGCTACCATTGGTTTTTCTCTCGATAAACAGGGGTCTTGATTGGGCTTTATGGCAGTTAGCGATTAGCAAAAATCTTGAGCAAAGACCTTATTATAATCCAGTTTTTTCGTTATTAGGCAATTTTTCCCGAAAATTTTCATTGTGGGGGATGTTAGTCCAGCTAACACCCCCACTCTTTCTGTTATCCGAGGACTAAAAACAAGCAATTGCCTAATTTCTACTTAACTAATTTTGCCCCACACTTAGAACAAAAATTAGACGAGGGCGGGTTTTTGTGTCCACAATTACCGCAGATAATTAAAGCTGGGTTAGCCACTTCCGTCACCGGAGAAAGAGGAATTTCTCCACCGCTATCCAACTTATAGTTATGGATTAACTGCAAAATAATTGCATCTTCCCGTTTATATTCTGTATTATCTTTTCCTCCTGTCAACTCCTCGGAACGTTGTTGTAAATATTGGATAAAAGTCCGATACAAAGCTTGTTTTTTCTCGGGAGTGGCTGCAGCCTGTAACTTAGCCGTCACCTGACTTTGAATTTTTTCCTTATCTTCGCGACAAGCTTTTACTTCTAACACCTGTACCGCATCTTCCCAACTGGTGGCGATATCGACTTTTTTTAATCCCGTTGCGGTTTTAATTTCATAGCGAATTGTTTTCTCATTAGTGACTCGATTGACTTCTGGAAAAAGCACTTTTAAAGCTCGGGCTGTCACCACCAATTGATAAATACTCGGATCTTCGGGAAAAACATCCCAGAAAGGAGGTTCCTTTTGGATATGCACGGGGATGGGTAAATCGCGATTTTCACCCATTTGTTGAGCGCGTTTGGCGAGAATAAACTCTCCTTTCCAGTCCTGATAGGATTGCCGCAGTTCTCGCATTCCCTCGAGACAACGTAGGGAAAAACCGCCAATTTCCTGCACGAAGACAAGACGATATTTTTCCACGTCTCCCAAGGGTTTAATATCGTCTTCGTTGGGAATAAATTCCCGCAGTTTCGGCATAATTTTTTGGGCTGCTGGGTTATTGGTATTTCTTCCCCCAATCAGGGCAACATTTTGATTTAATTGGGGCGTAAAACCCGCATCTTTTCCCCGCAAAACCGCAGGATTAAGCATAATTAGGGGTCGCGATTTTTGGTAGGCAATGCGAAGATTATTGATAATATCGGCATCGTTGTTATAGATTTTTAACAAGCGATCACAAGCGGCTAATTCCTGCTGAATGCGACTACTAGCAGGAGCATTTTGTAGGAGTTGATTAGCTTGGTTTAGGATAACTTTTTGAAAATCACCTTGACGAATATCGGCAATCTCGGTGATGTCAAATAAACGCATATTTTCATCGGAGCGCCGCGTTTCTTTCCAGAGGGGACTAGATTGCTTTAAAATCTCTTCTGAGAGAGGTAAACAAAGGTTATCCATACCCGTATCGTAGGCGTTTTTGTTACCAGCAATCCCCGAAGCAAATTGTTCGATAAAGTCTTGATAAAGACCATTTAATTCTTGTCTATCAAATAATTTAATCCCATTAATTAACAAAGCATCGGCACTATCAATCTGTTGGTTAGCTTGCAGATTAAATAGATCGCGACTTTGAATTAACTTCTGACGAAAGCGATTAAAACGGCTTTCTAATTGATTAAGATGTTCCAGTAAACGATTAATAACCTCTACTCCCGCACCTCTGGTTTTTCGTTGAATATTGGCCATTAAATAGCCTTCCAATCCCGTTAAAGCTTGTTCACAATATTCTTCCATCTTATCTTTTTTTGAGATATGAAGTTTATCTTTCAGATCATTAATTTCTGCCAAGGCTGTGTCGTATTCCCGTTGACGTTTACTTTCGTTTTGACTCCAAACCTGTTCTTGATCGCGACGGAATTTTTCCGCTATGTCGGTGAAGATTTGTCGTACTAAAAAAATAAAACTCTCGGCAAATTTTACCCCACGGTTCCGATCCTCAAGGATATTATAAAACTCCATTTCTAGGGACTTTTTACCCCGTTGAATAATTTCATCTCGGTTACTATAAATCTTTTTCAGATAATCGCCGTGCATCCGTTCATCGGGACTCAATTCTAGTAAATGATTGCGTTTAAATTCCTCGACTCTTGGCGTTAAATAATCATTAATAAACTGCAGAATTTTTCCCTGTTCATTGCCTAAAATATTAACACCCTGTTTGGTACAAGAGAGCCAATTATCTTGATTGATTTCCTGACGAGTTTCGTTAATCCATTGGGAGATTATGGCAATTAAAGAGCGATCCTTGTCGGCACATAAATCCATAATTAATTCCCCTTCGCTCAAGCGCATTTTTTTGAGGATATCACCTCTTACTAAGTCCAACATTTGAGCGGGTAAAATCACGGAATCATTCAGCCACCAATTAATTAAATCTTTGGCTAAACGTTCCGATAAGGAAGCACGAATTTGGGCAATAGGAATTTCAATAGTTGATAGTCCAAAACTCATAAATTGCTTAGGATAACCGCGTCCCCCCGGGTCAGCTTGCGCCCAAGAACCCTTAATATTATCTCTAATAGAACGTTTATGGGGGGCAAAATCAGAGGTCATATCTAGGAAGATATTTTGGGCGATCATTTCCCGAATTTGACCGAGTTTAAAATCACCTTCGCCGTTTTTTGTCCCCACTAAATAGGTAAAATCAAAGGGGGGTAATTTACTAACCACTTCATCGACTAAACCGCTGCTAAACTGTTGCTGATATTCAGTTCTGTAGTCAGAAAAGTAATTCAATTCCATCAAGGCAGCGTAACCATTAGCCAAAACTCGATCGCCGACACTAATCCCCGCAAATGCTTCAGGAGTGGGAACAATTGCCGTACTCAAAGGACTACTTTCCCCTCGTAACCAATTACGAATACAGTAACCTAGATCGATTAACATTCCGCTACCCGTACCACCGTTTAAAGACCCCGTAGTAAAGACATTAATAGCACTATTACTAACTTTAATTCCATAGCGATCAAGCATAAAGTTTTCTTGTCCCTTTACCCGTCTCACCGCGTCTAGAAATTTTCTTTGGATCTCATGATAATTACAAAATAAAGCAAAACGACCACAGGCGCGAATTTGTCCCGCTCCCGCTTCCAGGGAAGTAATATTTCTCTCTAATTCTGGGGGAAACCAACTATTAATCCAGGGATATCTATCCATATCAGATACCATCTCCTGTACCTGTTTTCCACTCACCCGGGCCCAGTGTTTTTCGTTATCTTTAAAAGCACTGCCAGCAGCTTCAGGATTACTGATTTTATAATCCTTATCCGTGTCAACCACCAAAAAACTGACAATCGGAAAATTGCTCAAACTGCCATAACTTTCCTCGATTAAACGACGCAAGCGCGATAAAATCTCGTTACCCGTGCCACCAATACCCACTAAAACCGTGGGAACCATGCTTTTTTCTTCTACTGCTGCTGGCATAATTACTTAACTCCTAAGGCGATTTCTTGACGGTTGCGGGGGACTTCGTAGGTGAGGAAATCGTAGGCTAATTTAGTGTTAGGAAAAATTGCCCGCGCTTCCTCTAACAGATTGGAAATATCCAGAGAATTCCCCGGTAGATAACGGGGACTAAAATGGGTCATTAATAACAATTTTACCTGGGCTGCCAAGGCCACCTGGGCTGCCATCGTCGAAGTGGAGTGAACACTTTCAAAGGCTAATCCGGCATCTTGGTGTGCAAAGGTCGCCTCATGAATTAGCACATCTGCATTTTGTGCCAATTCGATCGATCCTTCACAGAAAATAGTATCGGTACAGTAGGCAATTTTACGGCCGATTTCCGTTTCTCCGCAGAGGGACTGACCGCGAATTTTGCTGCCATCGGGGAGGGTGACAGTTTCCCCTTTTTTCAGCTTGCCGTAAATTGGTCCGGGGGGAATACCCAAAGCGTTGGCTTTTTCCGCATCAAAACGTCCAGGACGGTCTTTTTCGGCGATACGATAACCATGGGCAGGAATACGATGTTTTAATAGCTGACAGGAGACGGTAAATTCTTCATCTTCGTAGAGTATGCCGGGGGAAATGGGATGGACACGCACCCGATTGGCTAAATTAGTATAGGAATACTTAGCACAAGCACGCAGATAGTCCCCTAGTCCGGGGGGTCCGTAGATATCAATATCCTGAGCAGAACCGGCTAATCCAATACTGGCTAACAATCCCATTAAACCAAAGATATGATCCCCGTGCATATGGGTGATAAAAATGCGTCGGATTTGGGAACTTTTCAGGTCGCTACGCAGTAACTGGTGTTGAGTTCCTTCTCCACAGTCAAACAGCCATATTTCCGCCCGTTGCGGCAAACGAAGGGCGATACTAGAGACATTACGGGAACGAGTGGGAACCCCGGAACTGGTTCCTAAAAAAGTAATCTCCACAGGATAGCTGTCAGGATAGAGGATTCTTTTTCTAGTCTAGGCTGTTTTTATCGATTTCTCGATCGAATTGCTGCTTTTCTGTATTTCATCACTTGAAAACAGAAAATCCCCTGATTTTGACCTAACTCTGCAATAATTACGCGCAGCCAGAAATACACCAGCTTCCCTATCATGCTTTGTGCTTTTTGTCAAAAAAACTTTTTTTTTGCAATAAAACTACACAAAAAAAAGATCATCGTTGTGGGTGAAATTGACTAATTTACCCTTCTTAATTAGGATTACCCTGTAGATGTGGCAAGGGTTTCAACCATTGCTGCCCAAAAAAGCACAAAACAACCCATCATGAAATTCAGTAAAATCGCTGTAACCATCATAACATCGTTGTTAAATAAAAATCTTTCTCAATTAATTCTTAAGAATTTGTAAATATTGCGAAATGTTAATTTAAATATTCTCAAGTTTGTGGAGTCAATAAATAATTTTTGCTTATCTTTGTCCAAAATTGGGTTAGAAGTCAGTTATCAGTTATCAGCCGTAGCGACTGTCTTGATTGTCAAGGGGTAATTCAAAAAAACTCAAGCGGTTGCCGTAAAACTCAAAATCTCAAGCCGGAAAAAAGCGCAGCAAAAACTAAGTCGCTCAGGTTAAACCAAAGCAAGCGCAACCCTTGATCAGAGATAACAAAAAGTGTAAATCTCTAGGAACAAGGTGGTTGGGTTGAGCTATCATTATTGAGCAGGTATTACCAATCGGCTCACAAGGCGAAACCCAACCAAGATTGTGAAAATATTCCGGGAAGTTGTTGGGTTTCATGCTTCAACCCAAACTAGGAGTTTTACTCAGACTAATCGAGTTGTTATAGATACCAATGTTTTTATTAGTGCTTTACTCAATCCACTAGGAACACCCAGAAAAGTAATCAATCAGTCAATGTACCATTCTTCAGAGCAAGGCAACTTATCAAGAATTGGCAACGAGAATAAGCAAAAATAAATTTGACAAATATTTAGAAAAGGTGCTATTATCCTGAATAATAGTTGACTTGTGTTAGAATCGGTTGCACTCTTGTTGTTAATTTAAGGGATAGTTACATGAAAATTGTTACTGTTACTGAAGCCAAAGAACAAATTGATGAATTAGTGAATGATACCAATGATAATCATCAACCTATTTTGTTATCTGGTACGAAAAAGAATGCTATTTTAATTGCTGAGGAAGATTGGAACTCTATTCAAGAAACGCTTTATTTGTATTCTATTCCTGGTATGGTAGATTCAATTATTGAAGGTGGCAACACTTCTATTGAAGATTGTGTGGATGAGGCGGGTATCAGAGCAATTTTAAATGGATAATTGGCAGTTGGTTTTTACCAAACAAGCGAAAAAAGATGCTGAAAAGCTGGCTCGTACTGGGTTGGCAAAACAAGCTAACGAGTTATTAAATATTCTTAAGTCAAATCCGTATCAATCTTATCCTGTTTATGAGAAACTCAGTGGCGATTTAGCGAGCTATTATTCCAGACGTATTAATATTCAGCATCGTTTGGTTTATCAGGTTATTCCAGAAGAGAAGGTTGTCAAAGTTATACGGATGTGGACTCATTATGAATAACCCCTCTTATTTATTTTACACTGGTAACAGTATAGACTGAAAATGATTGACTTGGATTGTAAAAATATAGCAATTTGCGAATGAGTGAGGCACATACTAGGAACGTGAAAAGTTTATGGTATAAGACTTTTGCCTTCCGCAAAACGGTATAAATACCCCCAAGATAACATAAAAATACGATATAAATTCCCCTCCTCAACTGACTGAATGAAGGGGCATTTATGGTATTTTTAGAAACAATTTAGCTGGCTTTTGTGGTTTCTTTTTCGGTATATTGGGAAGGTTTTAGTTTGCGGTTGAAGAAAATACCATACAAGATCATGTTATCGCACTAAGGGAAAAATTTATAAATTTCTTGGCGATGAGTAACTCGTTGATAGATAATGGTTTGATGATTTGACCTCTCCCCCAACCCCTCTGGGAGCAGGAGAGGGGAGTTAGTCTGGATTGATTGGTAGCCTTATTCCTCTTCGTTTCTTAAAGGTATAATTCCTTTAAGAATCTTTCCTCTAATAATCAAATAGGCAGGAAAACAATACACCCAAAGGAGAAGTAAAAACAAAAAAACTGACCATGAATTACCAAATGATGGTACGAATGATCCTGTAATTTTATACTTATGAATTTCTATTCTATGGGAATCAATTGCTGCCCAAAGTGCTGTCCAGAAGACAATTCCACGCATTATAGGACCTCCTGTAATCGCTCCAAGACCAATGCCAACAACCAAAATCAACAATGTTAGTAAAAGTGAATTTCTCCAACCCATAATGAATATTAATCTTTTTAGTAGTGTTTCTATCGAATCGAGATAGACTCGCGCATCCTTGCCCATGCCATTGTTGAAATTGCGGGTAGTGCGATCGTCCTCCCTCGTAGCTAGATCAAGCAGCACCCCAACCCAACACCAAAGGGAGATAGCAGAAGCATACACACTCCCCCCCCCACAACTGTAGCAAAAGCTACAATTTAATAAATCTTTATATTCTTCTCCCTAGCTTAGGGATTCACAGGGGAAAGAGTTTCAGGTATTTTCCCCTGTTTTACTGCTTCTCAGGCGACCTATCGCCTTCCGTGAGGGATTGTGGCGCGGTGTGTCAGATTCGATAATAGGGTTCAAAATTTCGCTAACCGCTACTTGAGCCATAGCGTTTTCCCTTAAGCAGAATTCACGCCGCCTCCAGTTCATAATGCAAGACCAGAAGCTCATCGCCTGGCAGAATAGCCATCGCATATTCCCGCCCCTGACTGTCAGAAAATTCCACTAAATATTGATAGCGCGAACCTTTTTCATACACCTCAACCACCGTTCCCACCTGTCCGCTTGGCAAGCTGGGGACAGCTTCATAATCTGGCTCAACTAAAGTCAATCGCTCCCGAGGGACGGAGTTGAGGATGGCAACCGGATCTAAGAGTTTGATGTCTTTCATGGTAGTTTACTTGATAAAGGCAGAAATTAGGCGAGGGTTAGGATTAATTAAGCCGACTTCCCAGATAGTTCGCAGTTGTGTTCCTTCCCGTTCTGGTATCGTCCAATCCACTTTAAACTGCTGGCCGAATTCCGTGACCGCTTGTTGCACAACTTCCCCCTCCAGGGCAGCCTGTGAGATGAGCGATCGCAAAACCTCAGCGTTCTCGGCAGTTATTCCCAGACGAGAGCGAAAGACTCTGGCTTTATTTTTTCCCCTGGAATGTTCTGGATTTAAGCAATAGCCAATCAGTTTTTCCATCGAGATTTCTGCCAGTTCCCCGTTGGGTAATTTCATCTGCGGCACTCCGAACTTTCTGACTTCCCTCAGAGCAACTCGATTCGCAATTGGCGGCCCACCACAGAAGCCGCCCGTTGGATAGTATCGAGGGAAACGCCCGTCTTTTCGGGGTCGAGGAGGCGGTCAAGTTGCGCTCGACTGGTCTGCATCCGCGCCGCCATCTCCGTTTTCGTCAGAGAGAGCCGTTTCATCTCCTCAGCCAACTGCCGCAACCGTAACCGTTTGAGTGCCACCGCACTACAGTCCTCCTAGACCTTCTTCTTTGAGAAAATCATCGAAATCGGAGCCAGTATGGGGGTTAGGGGTCATATTTTTTCTGTTCCTTCTTACGATTGAGAGCTAAATCGATTTCCTGTTTTGGTTTTTTTTGGGACTTCTTGATGAAAGTGAACGGCACAGGGGCAGCCGATGGGAAAGCTAAACTCTACGTCCTTGATATCGCTGCCAATAATCCGGCAATCTTCACGGCTGAGAGTTTTCCACCAATCTTTGACCGGCTCCGACCCACCTTCGGCTCGAAAAAACTTGGCTGGCAGCCTTTTCAATCCTTACGTCCTCAGTTATCGCGCCTTATATGGTACATCAATAATTATCATTTCTGCATTAGTTTTGTAGAGCGACAGTTGCACAGGGGTTAGGTTATAACTGCCAGCAGCCTTAATTTTTGTTAAGGATTTTAAGCATCGCCCAAACTCACCACTGACTAACCCACCCTACTGATACGGATATCCCCCTTCCGGCTAATGTAAAGAAAACGTTACAGTAACAAGTAAAGCCCAGTAGCCAGGAAGCCGTCGATCATGTTTGAATACTTTAACCAGAAAGCTATCAAAGCGGTGATGTTCGCCCAAGAAGAAGCCCGTCGTGCCGGTCACAGTGTCGTGGGTACGGAGCATTTACTGTTAGGATTGATAGGAGAAGCCACCGCCGCCGCAGCCTTAATTCTCAAGGATTTAAAAGTCACCCTGCACGAAAGTCGCCGCCTGATTGAAGGAATGACCGGCCGTGGCAGCGGTTACAGTCCCGTTAATATCCCTTTTACCCCGAAAGCGAAAAAGATGTTCGAGCAAGCATTTCAGGAAGCTCGACAATTAGGGGAACAGGCGATCGCACCTGAACATCTATTACTCGCTATCACCGCCGATCCCGAATCCCTAGCCGCTAAAATTTTAATTATGCAGGGTGTTGATTTGATCAAACTTCGCGGCCTTTTACTGAAAAATGCTGGGGAAAAAGTCGCTAGTGGTCGCTTCACGGCAAGCAGTGACTATGAAGACCAGAAAAATGCTCCCCAAGGCGGTATTTTAGCCCAATATGGTCGCAATTTAAGCCAAGAGGTCAAAAATGGCAAAATTGACCCTGTAATCGGTAGAGAGCCAGAAATCGAGCGAGTTGTCCAAATTTTAGGCCGTCGTACCAAAAGTAACCCGATTTTACTCGGTGCGCCGGGGGTGGGCAAGACAGCGATCGCTGAAGGGTTAGCACAACGCATCCATAGTGGCGATATTCCCGAACTTTTGCAGGATAAACAGGTAATTGCCCTCGATATGGGGTCTTTACTGGCGGGAACCCGTTTTCGCGGCGATTTTGAGGAACGTTTAAAGGGTATCGTGGAGGAAGTTCGCAAATCGGGCAGTATTATCCTGTTTATTGATGAAATTCACACTCTTGTGGGTGCTGGTAGCATGGGGGGAGCTATGGATGCTTCTAACCTCCTTAAACCTGCTTTAGCTCGCGGCGAGTTACAGTGTTTAGGGGCAACCACTCTCGATGAGTATAAACAGCATATTGAGCGAGATGCGGCTCTAGAAAGACGTTTTCAGCCAGTTATGGTGGGAGAACCGACCAAAGAGCAAGCGATCGAGATTTTACGCGGTTTAAAAGCCACCTACGAGGATTTCCATCAGGTAAAATACGATCAAAAAGCGATCGAAGCTGCTGTTCATCTATCCTCGCGCTATATCAATGATCGCTTTTTACCGGACAAAGCGATCGATCTTCTCGATGAAGCGGGATCCCGCACCCATCTACGCTATTCCCTACAAAGTAAAAGTCCCGCAGAGGTTAGCGAAGAATCACCCCTAATTAACCCCGAATCTTTAATTCCGGTGGTGGATGCGGAGGAAATCGCCCAAATTGTCGCCGCTTGGACTGGTATTCCCGTTACCCAATTAACTGAAACTGAGTCGGAATCGCTCTTAAATCTGGAATATCAACTGCACGAGCGGATTATTGGTCAACAGGAGGCAGTAAATGCCGTTTCTCGTGCTATTCGTCGAGCGCGAGTCAATTTAAAGAATCCTAACCGTCCGATTGCCTCGTTTATTTTTGCCGGTCCCACGGGAGTGGGTAAAACCGAATTAACGAAAGCCTTAGCTAAGTTACTCTTTGGCTCGGAATCCAGTATGATTCGCCTAGATATGTCGGAATTTATGGAATCCCACACGGTTTCTAAATTAATTGGTGCGCCTCCCGGATACATCGGTTACAATGAAGGCGGTCAGTTAACGGAAGCAGTGCGTCGTCAACCCTATAGAGTGGTTTTGTTTGACGAAATCGAGAAAGCACATCCCGATGTTTTTAATCTTCTCCTGCAACTGTTAGAAGATGGTCGTTTGACCGATTCCCAAGGTCGTCGGGTGGACTTTAAGAATACCCTAATTATCATGACCTCGAATATTGGCTCAAAAGTCATCGAAAAGGGCGGTAATAGCTTAGGATTCGAGATGGCTGATGATTTTGCTCAATCGCGTTACCAACAGATTTCTAATCGGGTGACAGACGAGTTAAAACAATATTTCCGTCCCGAATTTCTCAACCGTCTCGATGAAATCATTGTTTTCCGACAGTTAACTCGCGAAGAAGTTACCCAGATTGCCGATATTCTGATCGCAGATCTAGCCAAACAATTGACAGAAAAAGGCATTTCTGTGCAAGTTACCGCCGCTTTTAAGGATTTGGTCATCAATGAGGGTTATGATCCTAGCTACGGTGCGCGGCCTTTACGTCGTGCCTTAACTCGACGCTTAGAGGATAGTTTAGCCGAGGCGATGTTATCGGGAAAAGTCAATTCTGGAGACCATGCGATATTAGATGTAACTGCGGACGGTGTGGTGACAGTCTCTAGTCATCAGCGCTCTGAGCAGAGCGATATTCTCTCGCAATTACAGTTACAACCGGTGGGTTAATCCGCTCAAAAATTGCTTTTTTCGGGGTTGAAAATTTTTCAACCCCAATTTTTATCATCCTGGAAAAATAACTTCTAGGGGAGCGGGAATCATCTCGGTGCGAAAGTCCAGAATCTGAACTAGGATTAAATAGGCAACGGCGATTAAAATCGAAATCGCTCCCGTGATAATGGCGATAATTTTAGCAGAATTCATATAATTAACCGATAATTTCCTGAGATTGCCGCAAAAGCTACCGAAATTTATTCTCATCTACGATTGCGAGCCTAAACAATTGAAACTGAAGATATCTTACAGCACAATTCTCCCGGACGGTTGAGGGAAGGGAGTGCGTCTCAGTAAAGCTGTCCCTTGAAAATTTGACAGGAGATAGTTCTTGTGTTTCAGTATATAGACTAAAATCTATGGTCAAGCTTTAAATTATTTTTTATTTGAATCTGTGCAACCAGCAAAACCCTTGTTATAATCGCCAATATATGGTATGAGTCCAATTCCATCCACTGCATCGGCATCTTCAAAGTTGATCAACCTCGCTTTGTTTTAAGGTAGGCTAAGGCCTGCCTTACTTTTTTGGGTTGGGAAGAGGGGAGCAGGGGGAAAAGAGGAAAATGGGTCATTAAAGCTTAATTATCAGGAAAAAGCTCTGATCGTGTCTAAATTCTAGCTTTCTTTCGGGGCAAGCTTTCGGGTGATCAATAACTAACAGAAACTAAATTTTCGAGTTGTTGTTAGAAAATAGGCAAGCGCTCGCTTATAAAATAGGAGTTTCAGCACTTATGTGTTGACAGGGATTTTCCGAGATAGAAGAGTGATAAGATTTTTATTCACCTATGATCAACCTATGGCCTAAAATAATCATAAGGAGACAACATCACTCAATTTAAACTACTGACAGGAGAAGGAAAAGTCGGGACATACGGCGACTTGTTAAAATTAGGTCGTAGAGGAGATAACTTAACCCCTCATCATCTACCATCCAATGCGTATATGAAAGCGAAAATCAAAGGTTACACAACTAATCAAGGAATTGCTATCATGATGGAACACTTATCCCCCGGAAAAGGAGGTCGTCATCGTCAAACCTTATCTTATGGTAAAAGTCCAGACTTAACTCTTTCCCCTCGACAAACCTTAGCACAAGAAGTTTGGGATATTCGCTCAATTTATCTAGGTCAAGGATTATATAATGCAGATATTAGAAAGGGATTACAAGAACTCATTCAACTTAATAAAACTACTTGGTCAACCTTTTTTGATCAAGGAGCAACAACCCCATGAATTTAATAAAAATCCTACAAGAGAATCGCTTAATGAAAACACCCCAAGAAATTAACTTATTTGAGGAAACATTAGAAAAACTTGCCAAATATCCTGATGATAAAGATTTAAAAGACTTACATCTTATCCTAGATGATAACTGTGAACATCCTGAAATTATGTTTAGTTTATTGCATTTTTTAGAAGATTTTGAACCCCAACAACAAATACAGGCTTTTATTGAAGTGATTCCTCAATTAATGATAACTGCACCAGAATGGACAAAAATCATTCACTATCGAATGATTAATGATGAATCTGCTGTTAAAATTTATCAGAATAGTCTGGAATTAGCCAATCAAAAAACACCTCATTTTTTGTATCAACTTTTACTAGAAAGCGTCAAAAATCAGATTAATTCATCCTCGGAGGTCATCTTAACCTAAATTTTTGTATGACTTATAGAAATTAAAATGGTATTTTGGTATCTGTAATCCCTTAAAAAATGTCGCTTTTTCTGGCATTTGTTCAAGCTTAATTAATTTAATTTGAGACTCAGCGACTTCCCCCAACCCCCCAAAAGCTTGGATTGAGTAATAAAATCAAAAGTAAACGCCAATTTTAAAAGAGAGTTTCCCCTTAAAAATCCCAACCTATATCTTGAGCAATTAAACCCTCGACACTGTGGCCATCTTCTCCTTGAGACATGAGGCAACGTTCAATTAAAGGCAAACCCCTGTGTTTGTCAAGCAGGGAGCGGGAAGCGGGGAGTGGGAAGCGGGAAGTGGGGGGAACAAATAAAATAATCTCCTGTCTCCGAGTCTCGTGACGACCGACTGCTGAGGGCTGATAGCGAAAATAACTGATCTGATCCCCTAGCGTGATAAGCTGTGTATTGGCTAATTTTACAAAAAATTAAGACTTTCCCCTTGTGGGAGTTATCAGCTAAAACCCAGAGCAGACATAAACAATGGTAGCGACAACAGAAACTAACGTTGGTAAAATCGTCCAGATCATCGGTCCTGTCATCGATGCCGAATTTCCCAGTGGCAAACTGCCCCGTATTTATAATGCCTTAACCGTAAAAGGAACTAACTCCGCCGGTCAAAATCTATCGGTTACTTGTGAAGTGCAACAGTTACTCGGTGATAACCAAGTGCGGGCTGTTGCCATGAGTACCACCGATGGTTTAGTGCGCGGTATGGATATCGTGGATACCGGCGCAGCGATTAGCGTTCCCGTGGGTAAATGCACCCTCGGTCGGATTTTTAACGTTCTTGGTGAACCCGTGGACGAAAAAGGACCGGTTAACGTCACCGAAACCTCTCCTATTCACCGTCCCGCTCCCAAATTAGTCGATCTTGAAGTAACACCGACGGTTTTTGAAACCGGTATCAAGGTAATTGACTTGCTCACCCCCTACCGTCAAGGTGGCAAAATCGGCCTCTTTGGGGGTGCTGGTGTGGGCAAAACCGTCATTATGATGGAATTAATCAACAATATCGCCATTCAACACGGGGGTGTCTCGGTTTTTGGCGGTGTGGGTGAAAGAACCCGCGAAGGAAACGACCTCTACAACGAGATGATCGAATCGAAGGTAATCAACGCTGATAACCCCGAAGACTCGAAAATTGCCCTCGTTTACGGTCAGATGAACGAACCCCCCGGAGCGAGAATGCGCGTCGGTCTCTCTGCTTTGACCATGGCCGAATATTTCCGCGATGTCAGCAAGCAAGACGTACTCTTATTTATTGATAATATCTTCCGTTTCGTGCAAGCCGGTTCGGAAGTATCGGCGCTCCTCGGTCGGATGCCTTCTGCGGTAGGATACCAACCCACCCTCGGCACTGACGTAGGCGACCTGCAAGAGCGGATTACCTCCACCAAAGAGGGATCGATCACTTCCATCCAAGCGGTCTATGTACCTGCGGATGACTTGACTGACCCCGCTCCCGCTAC
Organism: Microcystis sp. CS-574; assembly: GCF_028329095.1. NCBI lineage: Bacteria > Bacillati > Cyanobacteriota > Cyanophyceae > Chroococcales > Microcystaceae > Microcystis > Microcystis sp. CS-574. The sequence continues at coordinate 3,865 of NZ_JAQMSY010000236.1, read as the reverse complement.
TACCTTCGCTCACTTGGATGGAACTACTGTACTATCCCGGGGTCTGGCTTCCAAAGGTATCTATCCGGCGGTAGATCCCCTCGGTTCCACCAGCACCATGCTCCAAGCTGATATCGTCGGTGATGAACACTACGGCACCGCTCGCGCCGTCCAATCTACCCTGCAACGCTATAAAGAGTTACAGGACATCATCGCTATTCTCGGTTTAGACGAATTGTCGGAAGAAGATCGTCTCACCGTTGACCGCGCTCGCAAAATTGAGCGTTTCCTCTCGCAACCTTTCTTCGTGGCGGAAGTGTTCACCGGTTCCCCGGGTAAATACGTTACCCTCGCTGATACGATCAAAGGCTTCCAGATGATCCTCAAAGGTGAACTCGATCGCTTACCCGAACAAGCGTTCTATATGGTCGGCAATATCGATGAAGCGATCGCTAAAGGCGAAAAACTCAAAAAAGGCTAATTAAAAGTCAGTAGTAACCGCGTTTAGCGGTTACTTAACCCAGAAATCTGCCAAAATTATCGTTATTATCACCAATGAGCATTACAGTACGGGTTATTACACCCGATCGCATTGTCTGGGATAACGTGGCCGAAGAAGTAATCCTACCCAGTTCCACGGGACAATTAGGTATTCTTAGCGGTCACGCTCCTTTATTAACTGCCCTGAATATTGGCGTAATGCGAATTCGACCGGGGAAAGACTGGGAAAATATCGCAGTTTTGGGCGGTTTTGCCGAAGTCGAAAATAATGAGATCAAAGTCCTCGTTAATGGGGCGGAATTAGGCTCAAAAATCGATAAGGAAAAAGCTCGCGCCGAATACGAACGGGCCCAAACTCGTCTCGATGAAGTCAGTAAAGGGGATGACCGTCGCAAAACTATCCAAGCGCAACAATCATGGCGCAAAGCTCGCGCTAGATACCAGGCCGCTGGCGGTTTAGTATCGGTTTAAACCCAACCAAATCAAATTAAATTAAAGCAAAATCGGGCGGGTTTATATAAACCTACCCGATTAATTTTTTAGCCTTTAGCAATCAGCTTTTAGCCATTTTTCTGCCTATTATCAAGATTATCTAGCTGACGGCTAAAAAGCCGATTAATTGCTACCACTAAACACAACTTCGGGGAATTTTAACTGTGCATCGGCCATGGTGATTTGTCGGCCTTGATTGCGTAACTCTTGCCAAAAATTAATTACTTCTGTGGCTTTGTTGAGAACATCAACGCGATCGGACTCATCAATCCAGTGTTTTGCTTCTAACTCCTCTTGCAGTTGTTGCCAAGCATCATTGCGCGGCCAGAAAAAATAAGCGGTGAGGGGGCTAGTTCCTTTGCCGACCACCTGATCTACAGCGATCGCTACGTTCTGATCTAACCACAATACTTTTAAAATAAACTTTGATTCGGAACTGACTGTCATTGTTAATCGTTAATCGTACAATTCTCGATTATATCATCTTTTGACTCAATTCTCCGCAGTCAGTTTTTAACTATTTTTTCCTATTTTTTCGCCAATAACCACTATGATTCCCGAAACAGACTCTTTAGCTTCTAAACAAATCGGTGTGGCCGTAATTAGAGATGATCGAGATTTAATTTTAATCGATCGCCGTCTGGCCAAGGGACTCCTAGGCGGTTTTTGGGAATTCCCCGGCGGCAAAATCGAAGGCAATGAAACGGTGCAGGAATGTATTAAACGAGAGATATTAGAAGAAATTGGCATTGACATCGCGGTTGATAGTCATTTAATCACTATCGACCACACCTATAGTCATTTTCGGGTTAATCTACAAGTATATAACTGTCGTTATCTCAGAGGCCAAGCAAGAGCGATCGAATGTGAAGAAATCCGCTGGGTAACTATCCAGGAACTAGATAATTACACTTTCCCCGCGGCCAATCAAGAGATTATCAGAGCCTTAAAAGACATGGTAAACTCGAAATGATTGCTGTTAATCGTCGAGTGATTATGCTTAATCCTTCTATTCGTCAAGAACCCCGCTACGAACCGGCCGCGGTTATTCCCCTAAAAAAAGACGCTTCCATTGTCGAGTGGTTAGAAAAAAATAATCGCATGATTCCCCGGGATAAAATCGCCGAACCGGATCTGACTCTCGAAGAAGATGTGGAACTATCTGAACTGATGGATGTCGATGATATCGGTTATGATGACGACGAGGACGAATTAGTCTTAGATGAAGATTAATCCTGTCTTCTTTGGCAAATTTTACCCTTATCTGACGCTTTAGTCGTGAACGCTAACATTTTTTCCGCCCCTATCTTTAAAAAACCCACTGGAACCCATCTCCTGATTCTACTAACGGGATTACTATTTCTGTTAGTAGTTTTTTTTCAGTCCACTAATTCCCTGTTAATCCCCCTGATGGCCACAACGTTAATCAGTGCTGGTCTTGGTTGTCAAGTAGTCCCGATGCTGCGGCGCTTGAAAATGGGTCAGATTATGCGCGAAGATGGACCCCAGGCCCATTTAAAGAAAGCAGGAACCCCGACGATGGGAGGCAGCTTTTTTGTGCCAGTAGCCCTTATTTTCGCTTTAATCTGGTCTAAATTTACTCCTAATGTGGTGGCGGTTGCTTTGCTGACTTTTGCTTACATGGGTATCGGTTGGTTAGATGATTGGCAAATTTTGCGTTATAAGTCGAATAAGGGCCTATCTCCCCGGATGAAGTTAATTTTACAGATAACGGGGGCGGTGCTTTTTTGCCTCTGGATGTCGTTCAATCAGGTGAGTACCGATATCGGCCTTTGGGGTCGATTAGTCATTCCTTTGGGCTTTTTCTTCTGGATTTTGGCGGGATTTGTCCTTGTGGCTGAAAGTAACGCCACTAATCTCACCGATGGGGTGGATGGATTAGCGGGGGGAACAGGTGCGATCGCTTTTTTGGGTTTAGCCATTATTATCGCTCCTAGTCATCCAGATTTGGCGATTTTCTGCACTTGTTTTGCTGGTGCTTGTCTAGGCTTCATTTTTCATAACCGCAACCCCGCTAAAGTCTTTATGGGTGATACGGGTTCCCTCGCTTTGGGAGGTGCTTTAGCTGCGGTGGGTTTAATTACTGGACATCTCTGGGGATTATTTTTAATTAGTGGTCTCTTCTTTCTGGAATCTCTTTCGGTAATCGCTCAGGTTATCTATTATAAAGCCACAAAAGGACCCGATGGCAAGGGCAAAAGATTATTAAAAATGGCTCCTTTTCATCATCATTTAGAATTAAGTGGTTGGACGGAAACGAAGATTGTGGGAGCTTTTTATCTGGTTAATGCGCTTTTAGTTGTCTTGGCTATTTGGAGCAGTTAATTAAGCACTAAAGGAAAGACCACAACCGCAGGTATTTTGGGTGTTGGCATTGGTAAAACGGAAACCACCACCCATGAGATCTTCTGAATAGTCTAATTTTAAAATTTGTAGGTAGCGATCGCTGTCAGGATCGACTACAATATTAATACCCTGACTTTGATAAAAGCGATCGTTTTCTGCCGCAATAGGGGTTAATTCGAGATGATAGTGAAGTCCCGAACAACCACCATTTTTTACTGCCAAACGCAGATAGGAACCAGTCAGACGACGGCTTTGACTCCAACGTTCAATTTCTCTAGCGGCGGCGGGACTTAATTCGATCATTGTTTTTGAGACTATTGTAATAATAATATCAAGTTCTTGTGAAGTTATACCACAGTTATTATCAAACTTTATGTTAAGTAGCTGGTTATAATTAAATTAAAAATGGATTTTAGGTTCGATCCCCCCTGCCCCCCTTGATAAGGGGGGTGCCGATCCCCCCTTAGTCCCCCCTTGATAAGGGGGGTGCCGATCCCCCCTTAGTCCCCCCTTGATAAGGGGGGTG
>NZ_JAQMSY010000235.1:0-3654 GCF_028329095.1 Microcystis sp. CS-574 | reverse complement strand
TCACCATGACCGAGATATTAACGCCAGTAAAAATATTTTGGCCGCAGGGCTTGCGGTGTCAGTCTGTAGAGCGACCATAAGACCAGAACAGAGTAAATCTGTTAAGGCAGGTGCGAAAAATCCTTCGGGAAAGAAGCAGAAACCTAAATCGTAAGGTTTGGGAATCACCGTCCGTTTACGGCGGTGAGGATGTCAAGAGCCTTCAAGCCGACATTTTAGGTAAAGACTTTCAGGGTGTTTTGCTTGACGACTCAAATGGACTTGCTATCGGAACAATAAAAGCTTAACTTTCTGTGCGCGATGCTAAATAACAAACTACAACTTCTGTTAACCAGGGTAGGCCCATGGGCCGTTGCTGGTCTGCTCGGCGGTTTGATCGGCTCTCTGGCTGCGGTACTGCTGACTGAGGCAATTAAGCAAACCCTGAGAATTGCCTCTGACCTAGGTAACTTTTGGCTACTGCTGCTGCCGCTGGTGGGCGTTACCTTAGCAGTGCTAGTCCTGTTTGGACTGGGTAAGGGCCAACCTGTGCAGACCTTAGCTCCCCGCGAGGCCACTGCCTCTGGCCGCTGGGGTTCTCTCATGGCCTGGTACTCCTTCCCCCATGACATTGCTCGCGCCGACCTGACCGGTGACGTGGTGAACGCATCCGGCGCCGAAGAGCGGTTCCCCTGGAATCTAGCACCGTTGCGGGCCCTGGCCATTCTCTCCACTGTTGGACTGGGTGCGCCCATGGGAACAGAATCACCGGCGGCTCATATTGGCGTGGCGACGGGGACCTGGTTGGGTAGCATAAATCCAGCCCTGCGTCAACTGGTGCGGCCCCTGGCCATCGGTGGCGGTGCGGCCAGTGTTTCTGCCCTGATGGGAATCCCTCTGGTGGGCAGCTTTTTTATGTTTGAGTTGAGTCAGCGACGCCAGGTTCCGATCACCCCGGAGCGGGCAGCGGCGATGTTAGCCGGGGGACTGGTGGGATGGGGAGTCAACGCTGCCTTTAAGCTGCAACTGATCCGGCTGGTGGTGCCGCAGGTTGCCCCGACTGATTTCTGGGATGCGGTGGGTGCCACTTTATCGATCGGAGCGATCGCTGGCATGATTACAGCCCTCACTGGTGAGGCGATCTACTGGGCCAGAGGCTTACGGGACAGGCCTGGCACTCGTCTCCTCATTGGTGGCCTGATGATGCTGTTCTTGGCGATCGTGATCGGACGGGTGGCGACTCCGGCAGCGGCTTTTGGGCCGGGGGGAGCCGCTATCGACTGGGCCGAAAACATTAAAACAACTCCTTACCATCTGTTAGCGGTAGCTCTGCTCCGGGCCGCGGCCACCACCGCTGCGGTTTTAGCCGGGGGCTGTGGCGGCGTGTTTGTCCCTTTTCTGGCGATCGGCGACCTCAGTGGCCGGGTGTTCGCCACCACCTTTGAGATTTCGGGGGATCTGGCGGGTGCGGCGGGGGCAGCGGCTGGTATTGCTGGTGGCTATCGCCTACCTTTGACTGCCGTAGCGATGGTGCTGGGGGTGGGGGGGCCGGGGGCAGCCCAGCTAACCTGCCTTGCTACAGTGGTGGTTGCTGCCCTTTCGGGATTGGTGGCCGCACGGGCAGCCAATCAACTTTCTAGTTCCCTCCGGGCAATGATCCGCTAGAAGCCACGGTCAGGGGAATTACTGTGATATCTAGAGGGGGCAAGTTCTTTGCGCCCCTAATTTTGGGATTGTTGTCTAACGCAATCTACCAGATCAGCGATCGCACTCAACTTAATATCAACAGACTTTCTGTTTCACTATCAAAAATCAAATATACACAACTCTGTGGGATTGCTTCCGTCATCTTCTAATTTCAGAATGTCTTGATATTCCCTAAATTTATTGCCAATAATAGAATAGGTTTGTTCAGGAAGTAAAATTTTTATTCTCATAAAACTATTGCTATAATTACTCCAGAAAAGCTGGCGATTTCTAAGTTGCTTTTCATCATTATTTCCAAGGTATATATTATTGACAATTAAGTTCACTAAGTCTCGAAAATTGTTATAATTAATAGCTCCTATTAAATTTCTAAAGTTTTGCCTAGCTACTAGAGAAATAAGAGCTTGTTTCTGATGATTGTTATAATTATTTTTTAGCCATGAAACTAATAGTGGAAATTTAATAGCAATATCTATCGAAAGATTACTTAAAATAAAATCAACCGAAGAAGCTTGTTCTCTCTCTGGCATTTGATCAAGGCAACGCAATAACCAATCAACGGTATCGCTATTTACTTGATTGCTCTTGATAAAGTACGGAGAAATTTCTGAAATATATTCGCTAAAAATTGGGATAGGCGGTAGTGTATATTTATCTCTATTTACTAATTCACTAGGCGTTAAGTTTCGATACTGTTGCAATTGAAAAAACGGCAAGGGTAATCCAATGAAATAGATCATTGTCCCAAATAATGTTGAAGATCGTTAAAAATGACTGCATTGTGTTAGGTTACTCAAATATTTGTAGGTAGATTACTGCTTTACTTTGGTACAAATTGTACTTGACAAACGACACGGAGTATAGAGTGCCAGCTTGACAACCTTTGAGTCGGTCTCGGAGACACTCAATGGGTTAACCTAAGAATGAACAGCGGTCGGCATTCCCCAGTTAGTTATTATGGCAAAAGGCTTTGGTCAGCTAGTTTTGACCCGCCAGCAGCAACAAGAAGCAAAGCTCTTGAGAAAGATTGTTCTTCAGCATTTTCAGCATTTGCCAGACCCCAGAGTCAGCCGCAAAAAAGACTATACCTATAAAGTCCCTTCAATTTTACGGCGAATCACCTCCTCCATTTGACGTAAACCCTCCTCCGTACTAGGGAAATTATACCTGATCGCATTCGGATCACGACGACTCATCAACGCCCGCAAAGCCTCATCATCCTCACGGTGTTGTAGAACATAGGCTCTGAGAGTGGACTTGCTCATTTCGTTAAAATTAGGCTTCATTTGGCAAAAACTCCCAATTTCCATCGGCATAAATAATCAATTCAATGTCTTCACCTGCCAAGATATAAATTTCGCCCCGTAACGGGTCAAATCGGAATAAAACAATATCCCGAAATCCATCCGAGAGACTTTGGCAAAGCTCAACCGACTTAATAGCTTGCTGTGTGGTTAACGAAAACAACTTACCTCCAAATGATAACACCTTTTCAGTTTACTCTAATTACCCTCAACCCTCACAAGCCCACCCATTAGTAAATTCTCAAAAAGTGCTGGTAGAAAAGCCATAGCCTAGTACTTAGGCGGTCAAACAGCCTAAGTAATACCAAATCCGCCTTGGAAAGTAAAGTAACAAATTAAGAATAAGTAAGCCAATGATAGTTGGTCAAGTTTTTCTGAGAGGGGGACAAGCGAGCTAGAAGGTAGATAGGGCAAGCAATATCGCTCTTTGTCCTTTGATGTAATCCTTCAACCGATAGCGGCTAATTTGCATTAGCTCTTCTATATTTTTTTGGAACATTTGATGTAGCTGGAGCCAATGATAGAGATGTTGAACCACATAAAAACTGCTGTGTCTGCGTTGACCTTTATATCTTTTTTCAGGTCTTGTGACATATTTTTGGATTCCCATATCCTTAATTTTTTTACCTTGCATTGTGGCACTTGTATAGGCGATAGCTATAAC